>CAVJKE010000015.1:0-15017 GCA_963649695.1 bacterium | reverse complement strand
CATTTTCTAATTGAAAAAGACTATGGCAAATACAAATGTTAAAAGAGTAAAGACATCTGACCTCGAATTGAAGGACAGATTGGTCGCCATCCAGAGAGTGACGAAGGTCACCAAAGGTGGTCGTCATTTCCGTTTCGCCGCCATCGTGGTGGTAGGAGACGAGAACGGCGTGGTTGGTTATGGTCTTGGAAAAGCCAATGAGGTCACCGCTGCCATCGCCAAGGGTGTCGAGGACGCGAAGAAGAATCTTGTCAAGATTCCTATCATCAACACCACGATCCCTCACGAGCAGGAGTCCAAGTTCGGCGGCTCCATCGTGTTCATGAAACCGGCCGCTCCTGGTACCGGTGTTAAGGCCGGCGGTGCCATGCGTGCCGTCTTCGAGTCTGCCGGCGTGCAGAACGTCCTCGCCAAGTCCAAGGGCTCTTCCAACCCTCACAACCTTGTGAAGGCCACTGTGGAGGCTCTTACCCAGATGAGGGACGCCTACACCGTAGCGGGTCTCCGCGGCATTCCTATGAGCAAAGTATTTAACGGATAGGAGAAGACACAGTTATGGCAAAACTTAAGATAACACAGGTAAGAAGCAAGAACGGATGCACCAAGAGGCAGATCGCTAATCTGCACACCCTTGGTATCCGCAGAATGCACCAGACCGTGGAGGTCGAAATGACTCCGGTGACAGAAGGCCAGCTCGCCAAGATCCGTCACCTTGTTGTAGTTGAAGAAATCTAATAAGGAGGACGAAGAATGAAACTGGAAAATTTGAAGCCTGCAAAAGGTTCTACTCATAACAGCAAGCGTCTTGGCCGTGGCCAGGGTTCAGGCAAGGGCGGTACTTCCACACGTGGTACCAAGGGTGCGCAGGCCCGCGCGGGTTATGAGCACAAGATCGGTTTCGAGGGTGGACAGATGCCTATCCAGAGGCGTGTGCCGAAGTTCGGATTCAAGAATCCTACGAGAGTTGAGTACAAGGCTGTCAATGTCGCTGCCATCCAGGCTCTTTCCGAGATGATCGGCAAGACCGAGATCGGTATCGAGGACATCAAGGCCGCTGGACTCGCCGACACCAAGGAGCTTGTGAAGGTTCTTGGTAACGGAGAGATCACAGCCGCCGTCACAGTGACCGCCGACGCTTTCTCCGCTTCAGCAGTCGCCAAGATCGAGGCCGCTGGTGGAAAGACAATCGTAATCGGTAAATAGCGATGAAGAAGTTTATTGACACAATCAAGAACATCTTCAAGATCGAGGAGCTCCGTACGAGACTCGGTTACACGTTCCTGCTCATCCTGGTCTACAGGCTGGGCTGCTTTATCGTGTTGCCGGGTATCGACACCACCTTGCTCGCTTCCCTTCAGGACAGCACCCAGCAAGGTCTCGTCGGTCTTTTGAATATGTTCTCCGGAGGTGCCTTCGGTAACGCTTCCATCTTTGCGCTGGGAGTGATGCCGTACATCTCCGCTTCGATCGTGATTCAGCTTCTCGGTATGTTCGTCCCTTACTTCAAGAAACTCCAGAGGGAGGGCGAAAGCGGCCGCAGGAAGATGAATCAGCTCACAAGGTATCTCACCATCCTTATTCTCTGCATCCAGGGACCTGCTTACATCGCTTCAATCCACAGCCAGATACCGGGCGCCGCGTTCCTTGCGGAGACCCAACTCGGCTGGAGCAGGTTTATGTACAACCTCGTCGCCACCATCATCCTGATGGCCGGCTCGATGTTCGTGATGTGGCTTGGTGAGAGAATCACTGACCGTGGCATCGGCAACGGTATCTCCCTGATCATCATGATCGGTATCGTGGCCCGTCTGCCATTCGCACTCGTGAGTGAGGTCGGTACCAAATTGAGCACAACCACCGGTGGCGGCCCTATCGCCCTCATCGTGGAACTCATCATCTGGTTCCTTGTCATCGTGGCGACCATCGCCCTTGTGCAGGGAGTCAGAAGGGTACCTGTCCAGTACGCCAAGAGAGTTGTCGGCAACAGGCAGTACGGCGGTGTGCGTCAGTACATCCCGCTCAAGATCAACGCCGCAGGTGTGATGCCTATCATCTTCGCCCAGGCTTTGATGCTGTTCCCTCTGCTGTTCTCGCGTTTCGACGCGACCAGAGGACTCGCCGCCACTCTCGGCAACTACACCGGATTCTGGTACAACCTGATTTTCGGATTCCTCGTCGTGATCTTCACTTACTTCTACACCGCGGTCACCGTGAACCCTACGATGATGGCGGAGGAGATGAAGCGCAACGGTGGATTCATCCCTGGCGTGAAGCCTGGAAAGGCCACTATGAATTACCTTGACTCAATCATGTCGAAGGTGACTCTCCCTGGTTCCATATTCCTCGCCATCATCGCCATCCTTCCTGCTTTCGCCAGGATCATGGGAGTTCAGGACCAGTTCGCAAGTTTCTACGGCGGCACTTCGCTGTTGATTCTTGTAGGTGTTGTGCTTGACACGCTTCAGCAGATTGAGAGCTACCTCCTGATGCGTCACTATGACGGCCTTATGAAGACCGGACGTATCAGCGGCCGCTCAGGAATGTAATCGATAATCACAGGATTTGATGGTAAAGCCTAAGACAGAAGAGGAAATCGAGCTTTTGCGCGAGAATGCCATAATCGTCTCCAAGACGTTGGCGGAAGTCGGCAAGGTGGTCGCCCCGGGTGTGACAACCGCGAGGTTGAATGAGGTGGCCGAGACTTTTATCCGCGACAATGGCGCTGTTCCGAGCTTCCTTGGTTTCGAAGGTTTTCCCGCCGCGATATGCGCATCGGTAAATGATGTCGTGGTGCACGGCTTCCCGTCAGACTATGTTCTCAAGGAAGGCGACATCGTGACAGCCGACATAGGCACCCTGTACAAAGGCTATAACGGTGATTCGGCTTACACTTTCCCTGTCGGGGAAGTGGACGCCGAGACCCGTAAGCTTCTGGATGTGACCAAGGCTTCGCTTTACAAAGGCATTGAGGCTGCGGTCGCTGGCAACAGGACCGGTGACATCGGACACGCGGTGCAATCGTATGCCGAGTCGTTCGGCTTCTCCGTAGTCCGTGAGCTTGAAGGCCACGGTCTCGGAAAAGAGATGCACGAGGCTCCGGGAGTCCCTAACTACGGACGCGCCGGACACGGGTGCAGGCTTGTGGATGGAATGGTCATCTGCATAGAACCAATGATCAATGCAGGAGGCAGAGGAGTGTATGTGGCCAGAAATGGCTGGGCTGTACACACATCCGACCACAAGAACGCGGCTCACTATGAGCTTACGGTTGTTGTCCGTAAAGGCAAGGCGGAACAACTGTCAACTTTTGATTACATAGAATGTACAGGTAAATTTTAAAGTGTTTTTTCAATGTCCAAACAAGTAGCGATAGAGCAAGACGGCAAGGTTATCGAGACTCTTCCTAACGCAATGTTCAAGGTGGAGCTTGAGAACGGCCACGTCCTTCTCTGCAACATCTCCGGCAAGATGAGAATGAATTTCATCCACATCCTCCTTGGAGACAAGGTGAGGGTTGAAATTTCACCTTACGATTTGACTAAAGGAAGAATTTCTTTCAGGTACAAATAAAAATATTCACGATATGAAAGTCAAAACATCCATCAAGAAGCGCAGTGAGGATTGCAAGATCGTCAGACGCAAGGGTCGCCTTTATGTGATCTGCAAGAAGAACCCTAAGTTCAAGATGCGCCAGGGATAACAGTAGTTTGTAAAACAAATTAAGTTTAAGATAAATTATGGCAAGAATAGCCGGTGTTGATTTACCGAACAACAAAAGAGGTGAGATAGGTCTTACCTACATCTACGGTATCGGCCGCAGCTCCGCCAGGGAGATCCTTAGCAAGTGCGGTATCGATTACGACATCAAGGTCGGTGATTGGAACGACGACCAGGTCGCCGCTATCCGTACCCTCATCACAGAGGAGTACAAGATCGAAGGTGAGCTTCGTTCCGCCGTCCAGATGAACATCAAACGACTGATGGATATCGGTTGCTACAGAGGAATCCGTCATCGTATCGGTCTCCCTGTCCGCGGTCAGAGCACCAAGAACAATGCCCGCACCAGAAAGGGAAAGAAGAAGACAGTCGCCAACAAGAAGAAGGCTACCAAGTAAAACTAGATGAATTATGGCAAAGAAAACAACATCATCAAAGAGAGTTGTCAAGGTTGAGGCTACGGGCCAGGCCCATATTTCATCAACCTTCAATAACGTGATTGTCACGCTGACCAACAACCAGGGTCAGGTCATCAGCTGGTCATCAGCTGGTAAGAGTGGCTTCAGAGGTTCCAAGAAGAACACTCCGTACGCTGCCCAGGTCGCTGCCGAGGATGCTGCCAAGACAGCGTTCGACGCAGGCCTCCGCAAGGTGAAAGTCTTCGTGAAGGGTCCTGGCGCAGGCCGTGAGTCAGCCATCAGAACCATCAACAACGCAGGTATCATCGTCACCGAGATCGTCGACGTGACCCCTATGCCTCACAACGGTTGTAGACCAAAAGGCCGTCGTAAAGTTTAATTAATGATTTAAAACAAGAATTACTATGGCAAGATATATTGGTCCAAGTACTAAGATAGCCCGCAAGTTCGGCGAGCCTATATTCGGAAGCGACAAGGATTTCGAGAAGAGGAACTATCCTCCGGGACAGCACGGTCTCGCAGCGAAGCGCAAGAAGCAGCGTGAGTATGGTATGCAGCTGAAGGAGAAGCAGAAAGTCAGATATATGTATGGCCTTCTCGAGCGTCAGTTCCACAACACCTATCTCAAGGCCTGCAAGATGTCTGGTCTGAGAGGTGAGAACCTTCTCTTCCTTCTTGAGTCAAGACTTGACAACGTTGTCTACAGAATGGGTATCGCCCCTTCAAGGGCGGCCGCAAGGCAGCTTGTCAGCCACGCTCACATCACCCTTAACGGTGAGGTTTGCAACATCCCTTCAGTACAGGTAAAGCCTGGTGATGTAGTGGCTGTCAGGGAGCGTTCGAAGAGCCTCGAGGTCATCCAGAAGAGCGCGGCTTCCGCGACTAAATATTCCTGGATCGAGTTCGACTCCAAGGCCCTCTCAGGCAAGTTCCTGAACATCCCTGCAAGAGCGGACATCCCTGAAAGCATCAACGAGCAGCTCATTGTAGATCTGTACTCTAAGTAATATTAACACCCCAAAAAGATTATTTATGGCAATCTTAGCATTTCAGAAACCGGACAAGGTGATAATGCTCGAAGGAACGGACACCGTAGGCCGCTTCGAATTCAGACCTCTTGAGCCTGGATACGGACAGACCATCGGCAACGCCCTGCGCCGCATTCTTCTCGCCTCTCTGGAGGGTTTCGCTATCAGCCAGGTCAAGATTTCAGGCGTGGACCAGGAGTTCGCGACTATCCCTGGTGTGATCGAAGGAATGCAGGACATCATCCTCAACCTCAAGCAAGTGAGGTTCAAGAGAATGGTGGAGACTGTTGACTCCGAGGTAGCGAACATTGTGATTAGCGGTAAGAACGAGTTTACCGCTGAGGATATCTCTAAAGGATTGTCTTCTTTCAAGGTGTTGAACCCAGAGCAGCACATCTGCTCGCTCGAACCGTCTGTCAAACTCGAGATTTCCCTGACCATCACCAAAGGCCGCGGCTTCGTACCGGCCGAGGAGATGAGGGAGGAGAACACGCCGATCGGGACCATCCTCGTCGACGCTGTCTACACTCCTATCAGAAAGGTCAACTGGACTGTCGAGAACTGGCGTGTCGAGCAGAAGACCGACTACGAGAAGCTCAACCTTGAGATAATCACTGATGGATCTATCTCTCCTAACGTGGCGCTTCAGGAGGCGGCAAGTATCCTGATCTATCACTTCAAGCTTTTCACTGATGACAAGAAGATCTCCATCGAGAGCGCCGTCGAGGCCGATTCAAAGGAACTCGATGAGGAGAGCCTGAGGATGAGGCATCTTCTTCTCACCAAGCTTTCCGACATGGGCCTCTCAGTGAGAGCCTACAACTGTCTGAAGGCCGCTGACATCGACACTTTCGCCGACCTCGTCTCCTATTCCAGGACCGAACTTATGAAGTTCAGGAATTTCGGAAAGAAGTCGCTTAACGAGATCGACCAGCTCGTGGAGAAGATGAAGCTCCAGTTCGGGATGGATGTAAGAAAATATAATATTGAACCCAAGAAAAAGAACGCATAGAAATGAGGCACAATAAAGCAATCAATCACCTTGGCCGTAAGTCCGGCCACCGTAAGGCATTGTTGGCCAACCTGGCGAACTCACTGATTCTGCACAAGAGGATCACCACAACAGTGGCTAAGGCGAAAGCTCTCAAGTCCTACGTTGAACCTCTCATCACAAAGTCGAAAGAGGACACCACACATTCACGCAGAACCGTTTTCAGCTACCTCAAGAACAAGGAGGCTGTCAAGGAGCTCTTCGGTACGATCTCCGCTAAGATCGCTGACCGTCCAGGTGGTTACACCCGTGTGCTCCACACAGGTTTCCGTCAGGGTGACGGCGCTGACATGGCTCTGATCGAACTGGTTGACTTCAACGAGGCCGCTCTCGCTTCCAAGAAGGAGGAGAAGAAGACCACACGTCGTAGCCGCGCCAAGAAGGCTGAGGCCCCTAAGGCCGAGGCTCCTGCAGCGGAGGCTCCGAAGGCCGAGGAAGCACCGAAGGCTGAATAATTCAGTGCCGCCCGAAGCGGCGGCTTGATATGACATCATAAGATGGCGACCGTAGACCCGGCCGCCATTTTTTTGTAATATGTTTTAATGAATATGCTCAAGTGGCGTTTTTTTTACTATATTTGTGGATGCGTATGAGGGCTGACGAAGCCTTTTTTTTGGAAGTTTATTCTAAATCGTTATAACTATTCTATTTATGAACTGTCTGTTCTACTTTGTGCCGGCGGCCTCGGTGATAGCGCTGTTCTTCGCCTGGCTCTTCTACCATCAGATGCGCAAGCAGGATGAGGGTACTCCTACGATGAAGGAGATCGCCCAGTATGTCCGTGAGGGAGCTATGGCCTACCTTAAGCAACAGTACAAGGTTGTCGGCATCGTTTTCGTCATTCTAGCCATTCTTTTCAGCATTCTGGCCTTCGGTTTCGGTGTCCAGAACAAATGGGTCCCGTTCGCGTTCCTGACCGGCGGATTCTTCTCCGCCCTTGCTGGCTATGTCGGGATGAGGACAGCTACCTATGCTTCGGCAAGGACAGCCAACGCTGTCAGCAAGTCGCTTAATTCCGGCCTTAAGCTCGCCTTCCGTTCGGGAGCGGTGATGGGACTTACAGTCGTGGGCCTCGGTCTGCTGGACATCTCGATCTGGTGGGTCGTCCTCAATGCTTTCGTGGAAGAGGCGTCTGAATCCCAGACTCTTGTCGTGATCACGACCACTATGCTCACCTTCGGTATGGGAGCCTCCACCCAGGCTCTGTTCGCGAGGGTCGGCGGCGGCATCTACACCAAAGCGGCCGATGTCGGAGCTGACATCGTCGGAAAGGTCGAACAGGATATTCCTGAAGACGATCCGAGAAATCCTGCCACCATCGCCGACAACGTGGGTGACAACGTGGGTGACGTGGCCGGAATGGGCGCTGACCTTTATGAATCTTACTGCGGCTCCGTCCTCGCCACTATGGCGCTCGGCGCGTCGGCATTCTTCGGTGACGTCGAGGCTCAGACGAGGGCGATAATGGCCCCGATGGTGATCGCCGCCCTCGGAGTCGTCCTTTCAATCATAGGAATATACGCTGTCCGCACCAAGGAAGGCGCTGGTCTCCAGCAGCTTCTGAAGTCCCTCAGCGTAGGCACAAATCTCAGCGCCTGCCTGATCGCGGTGCTGACCTTCGTTGTGTTCAAGGTCCTGGGCTTCGACAACTGGTGGCAGCTCAGCCTTTCCGTGATCTCCGGCCTTCTTTCCGGAGTCATCATCGGCAAGGCCACCGAGTACTACACCTCGCACTCCTACAAGCCTACCCAGGCCCTCGCAGAGAGTTCGCAGACTGGTCCCGCTACCGTCATCATCAACGGTATCGGTCTCGGAATGATTTCCACCTGCATACCTGTGGTCACTATCGTTGTGGCCATCCTGGTGTCCTTCCTTTGCGCCACCGGTTTTACCTTTGATCCGGCCTACATCAGCCAGGGACTCTACGGTATCAGCATCGCTGCTGTGGGTATGCTTTCCACCCTTGGAATCACCCTTGCGACAGATGCTTACGGCCCTATCGCCGACAACGCCGGCGGCAACGCCCAGATGAGCGAACTCGACCCTGAGGTCCGTCGCCGCACCGACACGCTCGACGCTCTCGGCAACACCACGGCCGCCACCGGCAAGGGTTTCGCCATCGGCTCGGCCGCCCTTACGGCTCTCGCCCTCCTCGCTTCGTACATTGAGGAGATAAAAATAGGCCTCCAGCATGCCGGCACAGCTGTTGTCGAAGTCGGCAACAAGGTGGTCGACGTCGCCCGTCTTACCATCCCGGACATCATCGAGTACTATCAGGTCAACCTTATGAACCCGCGTGTGCTCGCAGGTGTCTTCGTGGGAGCGATGATGGCCTTCCTGTTCTGCGGAATGACAATGAACGCCGTCGGCCGGGCTGCCCAGAAGATGGTTGTCGAGGTACGCAGGCAGTTCAAGGAGATCAAGGGTATCCTCGAAGGGAAGCAGCGTCCGGACTACAAACGCTGCGTTGAGATCTCCACAAAGGCCGCCCAGCACGAAATGATCGCACCTTCTCTCACCGCGATCATCGTTCCTGTCGTGATTGGTATCATTCTTGGAGAGGCTGGAGTGATGGGTCTCCTTATCGGCGGACTCGGCGCTGGCTTCATTCTCGCCATATTCCTTGCCAACTCGGGCGGTGCCTGGGACAATGCCAAGAAATATGTCGAGGACGGTCATTTCGGTGGCAAGAATTCCGTCAACCACCACGCCATCGTTGTGGGAGACACCGTCGGTGACCCGTTCAAGGACACGTCGGGACCGTCCTTGAACATCCTCATCAAGCTGATGAGTATGGTGTCCATCGTGATGGCCGGGCTGATCGTGATGATCCACGGCTAAACAGTGTATAACAACGAACTGATATTTATTTTTTTAGTATTATAAGTTTCGCTTGTGCGAAACACCTTAGGAAAGGGGTGACGTGAACTGATTTTTTTTCATGGCAATGCCCCTTTGAACGTGGGATAAGGTATTTTGTCACAGGCACTTTATTACAAGCGAAAGTTAAGTTAGTATGAAAAAAGTTACCATTAGAGATGTAGCGAGAGAGGCCGGGGTGTCGGTCACTTTGGTGTCTTTCGTGATGAACGCAAAAATGGGTAAAGATGGCAGGCTCGATTGTCCTGTCAACCCTGACACGGCCGAGAGGGTCCTCCAGGTAGCAAAGAGGCTCGGTTACAGACGCAACAACGCGGCTGCTTCCTTGAGAAGCGGACGTTCGCATTCGATCGCGGTGATTGTGTCCGACCTGGCCAATCCGTTCTTCGCCGAGATCTGCAGGAACATCGAGAGCATCGCCTACAAAGACGGCTTCACGGTGATCTTCGCCAGTTCGGAAGAGAATCCAGAGAAACTTGCCCACCTCGTGGAGACGATGGTCGGGTACAACGTTGAGGGACTGATCGTGGCCCCTTGCCTCGGTTCGGAGGCCGCTCTCCAGAGAGCGATGAGCATCGGCATCCCTACCGTCCTGATAGACAGGAATATGCCTGGCGACGAGTTCGGCCGCGTGCTGGTCGACAATGTAGACGCTGGCAAACTTGCGACCAAGTACCTGCTGCATCAGGGCTTCGGCAAGATCGAGATGGTCACCTACCAGTCCGGCGTGACTAGCCTGAAAGACCGCGAGGACGGCTATGCCCAGGCGATGGAGGAGGCCGGCCTGAAGGACGAAATCAGGATCCATCAGATTGAATATGAAGCCGAGGCCGCGAAGAAGGGTGTCATCGAACTCTTCCGCGACGCCGCCCGCAGAGGCACAGAGGCGTTCATCCTCCCTACCAAGAAGATAGCGATGTACGGATTCAACGCGATGAATGTGCTTGGCCTGAATATGCCGAAGGACTTCTCGTTCGTCTGCTTCGACGAGAGCGACATCTACGAGCTGAACAAGCCTGTCGTCCCTCATGTCATCCAGCCTATCGCCGAGATCTCCACAAGGGCGTTCGAGCTTCTTCAGAACATGATCGAGAACAAGGCCACGGAAGAGGAGAAGACTTCCCTTCTCAAGGTCAAGCTTGTCCTTGGCGGCCGTTTCGGCGGCGAGGCCACGGAAGCCTCGTTCTAGAATATTCCCGGATAAAATAAAAAAGAGGATGATTGAAAAATCACCCTCTTTTTCTGGTTTATCTTCGTGGAATCACTGTCAGATGGTGGTGTTGTAGATCTTCTCGGCCTGGGCCTTGCGGTAGGCGTCGAGTTTCTCCGAGACTCCGGCATCCTGGAGAGCGATGATCTCGGCAGCGAGGATCGCCGCGTTCTTGGCCCCTCCGATGGCGACCGTGGCCACCGGAATGCCTGTAGGCATCTGCACCATAGACAGGAGAGAGTCAAGGCCGCCGAGATTCTTGGTGGCCATCGGAACGGCGATCACCGGCAGGGTGGTGAGTCCTGCGGCCACGCCGGCGAGATGGGCGGCTCCGCCCGCTCCGGCGATCACGACACCGAAGCCGCGTCCCTTGAGTCCTTTTGTGTACTCGAACATAAGTTCAGGAGTCCGGTGGGCGCTGATGACCCTTTTCTCGAACTCGATACCGAAATCAGCGAGGATCTGCTCGGCTCCTGACATCACCTCATAGTCACTTGTGGAGCCCATTATGATAGCTACTTTAAGCATAGTTTGATTGTTGTTTTCCGTTGTTGTTTGAAGTTGTTTCTCAGACATTGGTCCAGTGGATCCGGATGCCGTCCTTCTCCATTCCTCTGAACCAGGTCATCTGCCGTTTGGCGAACTGGTGGATCGCATTGGCAAGCAGGGTGTGCATCTCGTCCCAGGTGAGGACCCCGAGGACGTACTGAGTGACGAATTTGTACTCAAGCCCGTAGTACACAAGGTCTTCCGGACGGATTCCGCTCGCAAGCAGCCCCTTGACCTCCTCGACCATTCCGCCGGCGAGTCTTTCGTCGAGCCTCTTGTCGATTCTCGCGACCCTTTCCTCCCGGCTGACAAGAGTGCCGATGCAGTACGGATTCTTGGGCAGGAAACTTGTCCTGCGGACCGGATGCTCCTTTTCGTAGGCCGCCACTTCCAAGGCCCTGATTATCCTGCGTTTGGACTGGAGAACACCCTCGTCGGGAAGCGGTCCGTAGGCCTTCAGTTTCTCGATGAGGGCCGGGGCGTCGTACTGCTCGAGCTCTTCCCTCAGCTCCTCGTCCGGTGGCACCTGCGGCAAGGTGTAGCCGCAGGTGGCCGCCTGGATGTAAAGACCTGTGCCGCCGCACAGGATCGGAGTTCTGCCTCTGTCCCGGATGTCCTTGTAGGCCTGTTCAAAGGCCTGCTGCCATTGGTAGAGGTCGAACCTCGTCCCTGCCGGAGCGATGTCTATAAGGTGGTACGGCACGTCCCCATACTCCGCGAGATCTTTCCCTGTCCCGATGTCCATCCCTTTGTAGACCTGCCTTGAGTCGGCCGAGAGGATCTCTCCGCCGCATTCCCTGGCCAGGTCCACGGCGTACCGCGTTTTGCCGGAAGCCGTCGGCCCCAGCACGACGATCAGGTCGATGGCTCCGGAAGCATATTCATTGAATATGCTCCCGCAGTCGATGGTCTCCGCTTCGGGAAGGGGAGCGGGCGGAGGGATAGGAATCGCCTCCCTGAGTTTGTTCTGAGGTTTTCTGCCCATCCGTTAGTAGCCGAAGATTTCCTCGAGGGTGAGGCTGGTGACAGGGCCGAGCGACTCGACGAAGGACAGGTCGAAGTTGTCCGCGTCCTTGTCGCCGAGGAAGCCGTAGACGTAGTCGCGGCCCTTGATCCACTTCTTGTGGAAGGCCTTGACATCTTCAAGCGTCATGTTCTGGACCTTCTCGAACACAGCCTTGTCCCTGTCTTCCGTCAGACCGAGGTCACGAAGGTCGAGGTACTCGGAAAGCACCGCCGCTCCTGTCGTCCTGTTTGTGCGGATGCTGGTCAGAAGGGCCGTCTTGGCCACCTCGAACGCCTTCTCGGACTCAGGCATGTCGTTGATGATGCTGTCGAAGGTCTGCACTGACTCCTGGGCGTTGTCGTTCTGCGCGGCGATGAACGCGTAGAAGAGGTAGTCACCGCCCTTGTAGCCAAGTTCGTCCAGGAGGGCGGAGGCTGAATATGCAAGGCCGCGGGCCTCGCGCATCTCCTGGAACACGATGCCGTTCATTCCGCTGCCGAAGTAGGCGTTGAACATCCTGACGTCAGGGTCGTTGGCCGCGTCGAACTTCTCGCCTCTGTCGGAGTACTGGAAATAGTAGAACTGGTTGGCGTCGTAAGGTGCGATCAGAACCTCGCTTCCGGTCACCTGCCTTGGCTGAGGGAAGGTCCTCTCAAGCGGCTCAGGATTCTCGGACATCTTGTGGTGGGCGGCGATCATTTTCTTCGCCGAAGCCTCGTCTGAAGGACCGTAGTAAAGGATGTCGTGGCCCTTGGCGTAGAGATCCTTGACCAGGCCGAGCAGCTCGTCTGAGGTGAGAGCCTTGATCTGGTCGTCGGTGAGGGTGGTCTTGCGGATGTATTCAGGACCGAAGATGATGTAGTTGCTCAGAGCGCTGAAGCAGGATCCCTGGTTGAGCTTGCTGTCCGCCCTGTTCTTGAGGATGTCTGATTTCAGTCCGGCGAGGATGGCGGTGTCAGGCTGTGCGTTGAAGATCAGGTCTTCTACGATGTCCATAGCCGCTCCGATGTTCTCGTCCAGGCCGCTCACGCCGATGTAGGACTGGGTCGAGCCGGCTCCGAGCATCTGGTTGCAGGCGAGTCCGTACATCTCCTTCTTGATCTGGTCGGCGCTCCTGGTCGGCGTGCCGAGGTAGCTGAGGTAGTCGAACGCCAGATTGAGCCTCGGGTCGTCCTGGGTGCCTTTGTTGAAGACGCAGCGCAGCGAGGTGATGTCATTGACGGAGTTCTTCTTGTAGAGGACTTCGATTCCTTCAGACAGTTTCTCGGCTGTCATCTCTTTGCTGAAATCCACGAAAACAGGCTCGATCGGCTTGACCTCGGTGTTCTGGATCTCGGTCAGGAAGGCACTGGTGGAGTCTCTGTTGGTCTCTATCGGAGTGATGGCCGGAGCCTCGATCTTGGTGATGCTCTTGTCTGTGCCGATGCGCTTGAAGACGACCGCGTAGGAATCCGCGCCAAGATATTCATTGGCCCAGTCGACAACCTGCTGCTTCGTGACTTTCTCGAGCCTCTGGAGCTGCAGGGCATCGTCCTTCCAGTCGTGTCCGTTGATGAACGAGTTGACGAAGCTCATCGCCCTGCTGCCGTTGTTCTCCAACTGACGCATATCGTTCAGTTTGATGTTGTTGACCGTGGACTGGATGAGGCTCTCGTCGAAGTTTCCGGAACGGAGTTCCGCCACCTGCTCAAGCATCAGGTCACGTACCTCCTCAAGGGTCTGTCCCTCGCGAGGGTAAGCGGCCATCATGAATTCTCCATAGTCCGGGCGGGTGTAGTTGAAGGCGTAGAAGCCGTTGACTTTCTGGGCCTGGATGAGGTTGAGGTCGGCGAGACCGGCCTTCCCGTTGTAGACGATGCTGCCGACGATGTCTCCGACCTCGCTTCTGAGCAGGTCGTTCGCTCCAGGCACTCTCCAAGCCATCATCACGAACTCGGCGTCAAGGCCGTAGACGTTCTTCTGGACAGGAGCCGTGATCGGCTGCTCCGGCTCATATTCAAGGTATTTGATGTCGTTGTTCGGCTTCCAGTCTCCGAAGTATTTCTCGATGGTTGCGACGAAAGTGTCAGGGTCGAAGTCTCCCGAGACGCAGATCGCGATGTTGTTAGGCACGTAGAAGTTGGCCCTGTAGTTCTCGATGTTGACGATTGAAGGGTTCTTCAGGTGCTCCTGTGTGCCGAGGGTGGTCTGGAGGCCGTAAGGATGATGGGCGAAGAGAACGGAATCAAGGGATTCCATAGCCTTCTCCTGGTCCTCCGTGAGGCTCATGTTCTTCTCCTGGTAGACGGCCTCGAGTTCGGTGTGGAAACCGCGGATGACCGGATGGATGAACCTGTCGGCCTCGATTTTCGCCCAGTTGTCGATCTCGTTGGAAGGAATGTCCTCCTGGTAGACGGTCATATCGTTCGATGTGAACGCGTTGGTCCCGTCGGCGCCGATGATGGACATCAGTTTGTCATATTCATTAGGGATGGCGATCTTGGAGGCTTCGTAGCTGATGGAGTCGATCCTGTGGTAGATCGCTTTGCGCTCCTCAGGGTCGGTCTTTGTCCTGTAGACCTCGAAGAGGGCCTTGATCGAGTCGAGCAGAGGTTTCTCCGCTTCGTAATCGGTGGTGCCGAAGCTCTCGCTGCCCTTGAACATCAGGTGTTCGAGGTAGTGGGCGAGTCCGGTAGTCTCCTTAGGGTCGTTCTTGCTGCCGACCTTCACGGCGATGTAGGTCTGGATCCTCGGCGTCTCCTTGTTGACGGTCATATAGACCTTCAGACCGTTGTCGAGGGTGTAGATCTTGGTGTTCATCGGATCTCCCTTGACCGTTTCATACTTGTACTTGGCGCAGGATCCTGCAAGGAACAGCGTCAGGACGGCCATAGCCGCCGCTAAAATTCTTTTTGCCATATCTTTATCGTTATTGAATATCCCCTTTTCAGGAGTTGCCTCTGCACGCAAGAGACAAAAACAAACAAACTTACACAGTTTTAGCCGCAAAACCAAGAAAAGCGGACGAGGTGTTGACTATTTGTTGTTTCGGAGCTCCTAAGGAGCGAAGCGACCAGAGGAGGTCTGGGGGATACATCCCCCAGTAGTTAAATGAAAAAAGTCTTGCTGAAAATCAGCAAGACCTTTTTTTCATCAAGCCCCTAAGGGCTCTGCGGTG
>CAVJKE010000014.1:0-15334 GCA_963649695.1 bacterium | reverse complement strand
CTGACCGACGGGTCCTGGATTGTCAAGGAAGTGGTTGTGGATGAGGAATATGCGATGGAACATCCGGTCTGGGTGGTCAACGCCAACGAGGATGCCAGCTATCTTACTCCGCAGATGGTGGAGGCTCTCTACCCGGAAATGAACGCTGTGGCCGCGACCCGGACCACTGGCGAGTTCCGTACTTTGGTGCTGAAGGAGTTCAAGGCCCATAGGAACTATGATTCCTGGCTGGCCGGCGGTTCTGAGTTCTTCATCAAATGCGGAGCTCTGGACGGATTCAAGGCGCAGACGGAGGACGAAATCAAACTTTACACTCCTTCGGTGACGGATATGATGATCAACGTGAAGCGCAAGCAGGTCGGCAAGTCGCTCAGGTTCAACTCGGTGGTCGTCTCTGAGTGGAGTCCGCAGCTGGAGGAGTGTGTTTTTCTTATGATCGAGGACGACGGCGGCAAGCAGACCTCCTGGAAGGCCTCGGGAACGGTCAAGATCAAGTCCAAGTCCTATGGCTTCGAGGTCGAGATCCCTTTGAACCGCAACGACGACCTTGTCTGGAGAGGGAAGCTGTCAAGCGCCTACTTTGAAAAGTACAACGGCTCGGCCAGCCGCTTCGGCGATGTCAGCGTCACCTTCGCCTTCAAGTAAACGCTCTGATTCTGAGTTTGCCAGCCGGTCGAGGCGACCCTTCGCAGGGCCGCCTCGGCTTGGCGTTATCTTGTCTTGGTGAATGAGTAGTCGAGGCAACGGCCTTCCGAAGAGGCTTGTCACCTTGCTTTGGTGAATGAATAGTCAAGGCAACGGCCTTGCTGGTCTATAATATAGGTGTCGAACGTAGGCTTGTCGGGGTGCAGGACAATGATTCTCGCTCCTCTCGGCAGGACTTCCTTGTAGGCCGGGTTGAAGCCCGTCTTACGGCCGTAGCACATACATATTCCGTCATAGACCAGGGTGTAGTCGTCGTTGTGGTCGTGGCCGCAGAAAGTGCCGAAGACATCGTTCTTCTCCACGAAGGAATGGAACAGGCCGCTGTTGAGTTCTGGAGCGCCCCGGCCGAAATCCTTGATGCTGCCGTAGACCGACGCGGAATCCGCGGGAACATATTCAGGTAGAGGAATATGGAAGAACGCGAGCGCGGGGGTCTTGGTCTCCTTCCCCTTGTTGAGGCGGTCGCTGAGTCTGCGGTACCAGGCGACCTGGTCGAACTCGATCCAGCCGTAGTGGCCGGAGATTTTCTTGTCGCGGTTGTAGTCGTGCGAATCGAAGAAGTAGAGGTTCCAGAGGACCTTCCTGCCGGCCTGGTCCTTGACCTGAAGGTAGCAGTTCCCCTGGCCTGGCAGCGACTTGTCGTCGTTGAAGGTCAGGTTGTGCGGGCTTTCCTTCAGCAGGTCCATTATCTCTTTCTTGGTGAGAGTGCCGTTCTCAGGGTCGTGGTTGCCGAAGCCCACCACAAAGTCGAGGTCCCTCTCGTCCATAAAGGCCATTATCTCCTTCCACGCCGCTACCGCGTCCGGAACGCTGTTCCAGGTGACTATGTCGCCGGTCAGCACGGCGAGGTCCGGCTTCTCATCCCGGATTACCTTGTCCATCAGGGCGAGCGTGCTGTCGTTGATCTCCCTCTTCTTGCTGACCCAATGCAGGTCGGTGAACTGGACGATCTTGAATCCCTCTCCGCTGAATTTCTTGACAGGAGACTTCGCCTCCATCGCTGACGCCGCCAGCAGCGCCACCAGCACCAATGAATATCTCAACAAACTTTTCATCTGTATTGACCTTTAATGTTATTAATGTTATCCGTTATCCGCACAAAGATAGAGTTTTTCTGATTTTTATCCTATCAAGGAGGAAGCCGAGTCGTTTGCCGTGGCGGAGCCGCCCTCGATGATGCTGTAGTCCGTTGGGTGATGAAAGCTCAAATTGGCCTTTAGAGGCTGTCAGATTGGGGAGGGAAGGCGGTGGCTGGTCAAAATTCATAGGATTTTTATCAAATATTATAAGAGTTGTAGGGCTGAATAGTTTAATTTTGCTAACTGAACCGTTTTGCCCTTGCGCGCAAACGTTTCAAATTGACATCGTAGTAGTTTACAGGTACTTGCGTGACGCATAAGAAACCAGTCAACAACGGATGTCGGATAAATTTGTTAATCTGGAAGTTTGACAATAACACAACCAATTTTATAGTTTTTATGGGTAAACGATTCATCACAGTTTTGCTCACGCTCCTTTTCGTAGGGGTGTCTGCATTCGCCCAGACGGCCGTTTCCGGTAAGGTTACGGACAAGTCAGGTGAACCTCTGGTCGGTGTGAACGTCCTTGTAAAAGGAACTCAGACCGGTACTATGACAGACCTTGACGGTAATTGGCAGATTCCTAATGTGGCTTCTACCGCCGTCCTGGAATTTTCTTCGATCGGCTACGCTTCCCAGGAAGTTACCGTCGGCTCAAAGAAGACAATCAACGTTGTCCTTGAAGACGACACGAACTACCTCGACGAGGTCGTCGTTGTCGGTTACGGCACGGCGCGCAGAAGGGATCTTTCCGGTTCCATCGCCAGCGTCAACTATGCCAACGACAAGAACATCAGCACGCTGCCTAACCCTAACGCCCTCGCAGCTCTTTCCAGCAAGGTCGCAGGTTTCAGCTATGCTCCTACAAGCAGCGCTTCCGGTGACAACACCGGCACGATGACGATCCGCGGTAAGAACTCCATCCCTTCAAGTGTCGGAGCTTCATCCCAGAGCGTCAACCAGCCTATGCTCGTAGTTGACGGTGTGATCTCTTACGGATCGATCAACTCGATCAACACCTCCGACATCGAGAGCATCGACGTGCTGAAGGACGCATCCGCCGCGGCCATCTACGGATCCCGTGCCGCCAACGGTGTCATCATCATCACCACCAAGAGGGGTACCAGCGCCAAGCCTGTCATCAGCTTCAACGCAAGTGTCAGCCTTTCTGACTGGACACGTATGCCTAAGATGGTGGACGATGACGAGACCTTCCTGAAGAACCGTTTCGAGTCTTACAAGGCCAACAACGACGCTTTCAAGAACAAGAACTGGTCTGACTACTCATCTCTTGATGTCGCTGCCGCCGAACTTATGACAGATGTCGAGTACTCTGCCTACAAGGATGGCACAAGAACCAACTGGCTCGAGGAAATCTCCCGCACCGGTGTGGGTCAGAAATATGACGTCAACATCGCAGGAAAGGCAAAGAACGTTTCCTACTATGTTTCCGGAGACTACACCCGTCAGCAGGGTATCCGTCTCGGTGACGACTACGAGAAATACAACTTCCTTACCAAATTGGATATGGACGTGACCGATTGGCTCAAAGTAGGAGTCAAGGCCAGTTACCTCGGCGCCAACAGCTGGGGACAGACCGCCAGAATCCAGAACGCCACTTGGATGAGCCCTTACTCCTATGTGATGGTCCAGACTCCTGGTTACGAGAGCTGGTACAACGCTTATCCTGACGGAAAGACCACCAGCCCGCTGGTGGGTTCAGGCAAGGACGACTCTTACCTCTACACTGACCGCAGCGGCTTCAGCTCCAATGTCAACGGAACAGCCTATGCTCAGGTTGACTTCCCGTTCATCAAGGGTCTCTCCTACAAGATCACTCTCCAGGGACAGCACAACACTTCCCGCAGCGATGTGTTCAACAACCCTGAACTCTGGGTCGACACCAACAACACCTCAGACATGGACAACCCTTCCAAGTACAACAGCAACGTTGAAGGTAGTTCTTCAATGAGTTACTCACAGACTTGGAACGTCGACAACATCCTCACCTACAACAAGGACATCAAAGAGCATCATTTCGACCTGATGGCAGGTTACACCCGTGAGAAATATGTTTCTGAGGGCCTTGGCGTTAATTTCAAGGGTTTTGAAAGCCCTACCTACCTCGGTGTCTACAAGATGGACGTGGCTGACAATGAGAACACCATCCTCAGCCGTACCCGTACAATCTGGAGCCGTATCGGCTATCTCGCCCGTGGCAACTACAACTGGAAGAACACCTACTATGCAAGCGTGGTTTTCCGTCGTGACGGTTACTCAGGTCTTGCCGACGGTTACAAGTGGGACAACTTCTACGGCGCTTCAGCCGCCTGGGTTCTCAGCAATGAGAACTTCATCAAGAATCTCGGTTGGTTCGACTTCCTCAAGTTCCGCGTGTCTTGGGGACAGAACGGCGCCAGCTCCGTTTCTCCTTACCAGACATTGGCTAATGTAAAAGTTGTCGGAACACGTCAGGGTTCAATGTCTTGGGCTTGGCTTGGAAACCAGGGCAACATCGGTCTTGAGCCGAGCGGCATCCCTAACAGAAGCCTCACCTGGGCGACTGTAGAGAAGCTCAACTTCGGTCTTGATTTCTCAACCCTTCAGGGCAGACTTAACGGTAACATCGATGCCTACGCCGGAAGGACCACGAACATGATCGTAGCTCGTTCGGCCCCTTATATGACCGGTTTCACATCAGTTTATGACAACGTCGGTCTCGTTACCAACAAGGGTGTCGAGATCACTCTCAACTCTGTCAACATCAACGGTGACGGCGACAAGTCCCTCCTTTGGACATCTTCCCTCGTGTTCGATTCCAATGCGAACTGCGTGAAGGAACTTTACGGCAAGGATTACAAGGGTGAGGAAGCCGATGACGTCGCAAACGCCGTGGCTTACGGCTTCGACAGCTACTACGCTCTCCAGGTCGGCCACCCTATCGGTTCAGCTTACGACCTCAAGAAACTCGGCATCTTCAACAGCTATGACGAGATCAAGGCTTATGTAGATGCAGAAGGCAATATGATCCAGCCTGACGCCACCCCTGGTGACATCAAGTTCGAAGACTGGAACAACGATGGTAAGATTGATGAGAAAGACCGTCACTTCCTCGGATCTCCTGATCCTCTGTTCACCGTCAACTTCGGTAACACCTTCACCTGGAAGAACTTCTCTCTCTACTTCAACTTCCGTTGGGCCCAGGGTGACGACACCCACTATCTCTGGTTCGACCCGAATGCGTTCGGAACCAACCAGTCAAGCGGAGCACAGCTCGCGGCTGTGGATCCTTGGAGCGAGACCAACCACTCCCAGACATATCCTAAGCGTGACTACAACAACACACTTAACTATCTGTTCTGGAACACCCGTACATTCTTGAAACTCAAGGATCTCTCACTCTCTTACACTCTTCCTCAGAACCTCGTCAAGAAGGCCGGCATCAGCAACGCCCGCGTCTATGTGGCCGCTACCGACCTCTTCACGATCACCGGATGGTCAGGTCTTGACCCTGAGACAGGAGGCACAATCGCAGGTAACGCAAGTTCATCCCGCTACGGCAGCAACGGTACCTACAAGACCGTTACTTTCGGAGTTAACCTCTCATTCTAATTTCTAATCACGGAATATTATGAAAATGAATAAAATATTTGCAGGCATTTTAGCTGTAGCCCTTGTGGGTTTCACAGGATGCAACGATGAGGACTTCCTCAAGGAGCATTCCTACAACTACGATGACAACTCGTTCTACAACTCGGAGTCTGACATGGTGATGGCTCTGAACCCTTGCTACAACACCGTCGAGTATCTGATGTTGGGTGAGGCTCACGGATTCCACTCCTGGATGCTTCAGGGTGGCGGTATGGACACATTCTCTCCTACAGGTGCGACTAACCAGTTCGGTAACTGGGAACTCAACGCCGACAACGGCTACACCCGTCACTGGTTCGACAATGTCTATACTCTCGTCAACAAGGCCAACACTGTCATCGACATGATCGATGAGAGGACAAGCATTGAATATTCAACCGCCACAAAGAAGAACGAGCTTCGCGCAGAGGCTGTCTTCCTTCGCGGCTGGGCTTACCGCGTTCTGGCCGGTATGTTCGGTAATGTCGTTATCCTCGACCACCGTACAACCGAGGCCAACTATGGTTACACTCCTAGCACCCGTCAGGAAGTGTGGGAGTTCGTAAAGAGCGACTTCGAATGGGCTTCGGAGAACCTTCCTAAGGCTTCCCGTCTCACCGGTACCGCCAACAAGGCCGCTGCCGACACTTACCTCGCCGAGGTCAACCTCGCCCTTGGTAACTTCAAGGAGGCCGAGGAGGCAGCTACCCGTGTCATCGATGGAACAGACGGTGACTACAAGATCATGACATCCCGTTTCGGTTCACGTAAGGACGAGGCCACCGACCGTTATGGCAACGCCCTCAACCCTTACTGGGACCTCTTCCGTCAGGCTTGGGGCTACTCCAATGGCAAGCCTGCCGCCAAGGCCGATGTCGACAACCCGAGCAGCTCCGAGAACAAGGAGACCGTCTGGGTTATCCAGTACAACTATGGTACCTACGCCACCGGTGGTGGTGGAGACGGCTGGTGGCGTGTAAGAAGCCTCTGCACCGAGGCTAACTGGATGCCTGCTGTCGTTATCGGTAACCAGAGCCAGCGCTCCTATACCGTTCTCCGCGCCAAAGGTGATACCCTCAAGAGCAAAGTGAAGGGTAAGGAGTCTCAGGACAGTGTCTACACCTTCTATTTCTATGGTAACGATGCCGCCTGCTTCGCCGAAGGTTCTGCCGCTACTTCATCTGCATCACCTCTTCTCCCTAACAGAAAGCTCGCGAACATCGCGCAGGATACAATCGGTGCGAGAGTTGACCGTATCGGTCTGATGTGCATCCCTGTCGAGTATGTCTACAACGCAGGTGCGTTCGCTGATAACGGACTTTGGGACGACCCTAACGACTTCCGCGGCTCCGAGGTCATGATGCAGAAGAACTTCTACCTCCCTGGCGGTTCAGGCTGGCTCGACGCCAAGAAGCAGATGTACGAGAACGAGAAGAATCTTCCTGGCCCTGGTATCACCACGGATGAGAAGAAGACAGCCTATAAGCTCAATGCGAGCGACACCACCAGCATCTTCCCTCGTCTCTGGAAGTTCTCTGATGATGTTCACCCTGATTTCAGCACCAACGGCAACAAGGCCTATGATGTTGACTGGTACATGATCCGTGTCCCTGAGGCTTACCTGCTCCGCGCCGAGGCTTACCTCGCACAGGGCAACAAGTCTGCAGCCGCCGCTGACATCAATGTCGTAAGGGCCCGTGCCAACGCCAAGCCTTGCAGCGCCAGCGATGTCGACATCGACTACATCCTCGATGAGCGTACACGTGAGTTCCTCGGTGAGGAGCACCGTATCATCACCCTCAACCGTCTGTCCTGCAACCCTAACTGCGGCAGCTACGTTACCGAGAAGTATCCTGTACAGGACTACCAGACTTCAAACACCGCTTACGAGCGTGTCCACAAGTATGGTTTCGGTTTCGAGAACCAGGCCAACAACCCGAGGGAAACCTATGTTGACAAGTACGGAAAGACAAGACACTACTCCGCTTTCCATCCTTGGAACTACCAGTATCCTATCCCTACCCAGGTTATTCAGTCCAACAACGAGGCTGAGTATCCTCAGAACCCTGGATATTAATGGATTGAATATCTCATAAACGAGGGGTGCGGTCTTGTGCCGCACCCTTTGTTGTTTTTTAGACTTAAAACTATCAGAGATGGTCAAGACAAGAACATTGGCGATGGCGCTGGCGGCTTTGATTTTAGCGGCGGTCACGGGTTGCCACCGGACATATTCAATAACTGAAAGGGCAAAGCAGCAGCTGCCTGTCTCACTGGACTACGGTATGGAAGAGTTCGTCAGTCATTTTGAGGATGGCGTGATCGAGAACCTCAAGACGGTGTACGAGAACGACTCCATCTGTCTGCTTCAGTTCACCGCCGCCTACAAGGACACGGCAGGTGTCACGAAAAGAATCGACATGCGTTACATCTACTTGTTCGACAGGGCGATGAGCGCTGCGGAACGTAGACCCGTGTTTAACGAGGGCTTCCGGAACATCCTCTGTATGCCTGACGATGTGATCGAACAGTGCCGCAAGGAAGTGAAGAAAAACAAAGAGGTTGTTTACGACAGTTTCATCGGGACGACTTTCCCGGTCCGGACGCCTTACGACAGATGATATAGTGTCAGCCTTTCCCGGCTGATGTCGCTGGGAATCAGTCGGCTGACAATCCTTTTATTGTCAGATTGTTCAGAATTCGGCTTCCCCGATGCCTTCCAGTTCGAGAAGAAGTTCTGGACGGCAGATGTCTGCGTTCAGGAAATGGATAGGGACACCGGCGAAACGTGTGGAGAATACTTTCTTAACGGTTTCCGCATCCTCTGGCCTGCGTACATAGACCCTGAGCATCCTGAAGCGGAAACTTTTGCATCCTGCGGCTATGTTGGCCGGCGCGACAAGGTGGTTCACCACGTCAATCGCCTCCTCGGCCTGAACCGCGGCGTTGTCGGAAAGTTCGCTTCTTTCTCCTTTGATCGCGGCTGTGCCTGACACGAACACCACATCTTCAAGAATCCTCGCCCGCTCGAACTTCGGTGTCGTGCGGGCGTTTTCCTTGCCCTGCACCAGCACTTTTTGTGAATATCTGTGAGCGGGAATCTGCAGCGGGTTGTCAATCGGTCTGCTGACAATCCCCGGGGCTTTGACAGCATACATTACGACCATAAGGCCTCCGGCGGAGCATCCGATGCCCGTGGCGGCCGGATAGCCTCCGCTCCAGTCAGCCCCTCCATAGAAAGCTGAACGTGCATCGTTGAACATCTGGTAGTTCTGCACTCCGCCGCTGATGGCGGTGATGTGGTCTATGTAGTTCCACTGCCGGACGATGTCCGAAGGAACGAACCCCTCGGCGGCAAGAATCTCCCCGGCTCTTCTGAATATTCCGGCGGACTGCTCTCCGGTGTCTCCTCCGGAGGGCGAGTGGAGGCCCTGCGTGAGCAGTTCCCTGCAGCCCTCGCTCTCTATCACCAGATAATCGCTCCGGCGGGTCACGCTGGCATATTCATTTATGAAAAGGATTTCCGCCGCAAGCCCGTTTTCGCACAACGGTTTCTGCGAAGCGCAGTTCACAAGAGGTGCCTCCTCTGGACTGAAGCGTGACAGGGTTTCCTCACGTAGGGTGGCATCTTTTTCTATGTAGACCGAATCGTCTTCAGCGTCTATGAAATAGGTGACGCTCAGAATTTTGCGGCCATCTCCGGCCTTGTCAAGGATTTCCCGGCACTGCTGTTCGAGCGAGCCGTCGGCATCTGAGTGAAAGATTTCTGTGGATTTTTCCGTCATTTTATCGCCTCACTTTGACATTTGTCCCGTCCGTGTCCCGGAGCGCGGTGGCTATGCTTCTCTTGCTGACCGTGGCCTTGCGTGACATAAATTCGGGAAGATTGAATGAATTCATCTGCGAGCTGTAGTACTCAAGCGGATTCTTCTGAGGAAGGAGGAAAGGCTTCGAGGCCTGTCCGTTTTCGTCTATGTGGATGAAGAACGGTCTTGTGTGCAGTCCGTCGATCCGTCTGCTGGCGACAACAAGCCATCTGCTGTTCCCGCTCCAGCTGTGGTAACTCTCAACATCGTCCGAATTCGCCTCGGTAAGGGGATGGACGTCTCCGGTCTCAAGGTTGGCGGCCCAGAGGTCGGAATCCTTGTGCCAGATGGAGAAGTTGCCATATTCGGAAAGGGTGAAGACAAGAAGCTTTCCGTCAGGGGAAATCCTTGGAAACGAGACGCTTCTGTCGTTCGCTCTGCCGTTGTAGACCGTGTCAGCTTTCTCCCCGAAGGTGGCGTTCTCCGGGTCGAAGCCGATCCGCACCAGGCTGTACTTGGCTTTTGAATATTCCTGCGGCATCGGGCCGACAGCGTCCGCGGTGCAGAAGTACAGGCTGCGGCCGTCAGGAGAGAATGTCGGGAATGTCTCGAACGAACTTTCCGAGCGTGTCAGCGGTGACCAGAAGATTTCGTGCGTGTCCACATCGTAGACGACCACATCGGAAGCGGAGTCGTAGACTTCCACCTTATTCGGGTCGTGGCTGAAGAAGTTCTGGTTGGTCTTGTTGACGGAGAAAGCGACATACTTCCCGTCAGGATGCCAGTACGGGTAGACCAGGGCGCTGACGGTGGAGTCTGTCTTTGTGTTCAGCTTCTCCACCTTGTCATCCAGAATCATCGCCGTGCCTCCGAATTCGGCTCGGGCGTGGAAAACCATCTTGGACGGATCTCTCTGGCAGTAGGTGTGGCAATTGACGCAGTTGCCGCCCGTAAGGCTGTTCTCGAATATGGCGGTCTGTGAATATGTCTCCAGATTCCTCTGGTAGATGCCCATCTTTTTCCAGGCCTGGTAGCCTGGAGGGATGAGGCGGTAAGAAATGTATGGGTCGATCCTGTCTGTGGATACCTTGATGGTGAACGGCTTGTAAGCCAGCCATTTCCCGCTGTCGTTCACGGCCACGGTCAGACTGATCTCACCTCCTTCGTTGTTCTTTGTCAATTCCTTCCACAAGGATTTCGGAAAGGAGAAGAGCCCGTTTTCCGCTTTGAGTTGCCGGGTCAAGGAACCGCCCGAGACGATCAGACGGGCCGGTTTGTCTCCGAGGTAGGAAAAATTGAGCGGTGCGATGTTAGGCGGCACGGTCACTTCTGAGTAGTCAGGGAAGATTTCCGGCTTCTGGTCAAGCTGTTCTGTCACAGTGATGTCTTTACCGCAGGACACAGCCAGCAGGAGAGCGGCTATGCCGGTGCGTAGCCCGGACCTCAGCTTGGGGCCGTCGGAAAAACGAAGCCTGGCGGCTTTGTGAAACCGGACCGGAGGAAGCATATTCATTGAAAACTTCGGTTGCATTTGTTTTTTTGTTAGCGCCGGGATCGGGTCGCTTTCCGCTGCCGTCACCGACGGAGCGAATTTACAAAAAAAATCCTGCAACATCAATCCCGGGGTGCGGGTTGAGGATTTGAAAGGGGTGTCACGCCCCAGCAGGGACTTATCACCGAGATTGTCGCAGGATTCCTGGTCTCCGTTTTCGGAGGCTCGCCGGTGCGGCAGGCCGCTAAAATTCCATTGTCCAGCTGAGGCTCGGCATAATCGGGAACAAACTGATCTGTCTCCATTTACGCTTGTCAGTGTCGTAGAATACGTTGTAGGCGTTGTGCCGGTTCAGGACATTGTAAATGCCAATGTTAAGAGTCCATGGGTGGGTTGTCCCGATTCCGTGGCGTATGAAGCATCCTACATCCCATCTTATGTAGGGAGGGAGTTGCAATGCGTTTTCGCCGGCATAGTATTTGACCACGACTTTGTCCTCTCCATTCGGCAACAGTTCTCCGGTATACTCCCAGGCCGGTACATTGGCCCGGTGGCCGGACTGGTAGGTGAAGAATGTTGACAATCCGAATTCTTTGCTTTCTTTCCTTGAGATGGTATATTCGGCATTTGCATTGAGAATGTGCCTTCTGTCGAATTTGGCGGGGAATCGTCTGCCTTTGTTGAGTTCTGCGAAAAGTCGGTCTGTTTTAGACAAGGTGTAGGCTATGCGGCCGTTGAAACGGTCGGTGGTCACATCATAGAGTACTTCCATCCCATAAGATCGTCCGGAACCCGTTTCGATGTTGTTGCGCCAAGCTGTGGCGGCCGCGGTGAAAAGTTGTACGGCGTCGGCGAAATATGTCAGGTTGCGCATATCCTTGTAGTAACCACCTGATTTGAGATGGTGTACCCTCGATTCAAAGAAGAATCCGGCATAATACTGCGCAGCTTTTTCAGGTGCGCAGGATGCGTTGGACGGGACAATCATATCAAGCGACCATCCCAGTGGAATCCCTTCAAGTGTGTGGTAATATTGAACTGTCCAGTCAGCCGTCGTTTCGAGGCCGAAGGATCCGGAAATGTTTATTCTTGCAAGAAGGCTTGCCTCGGGATTGAAGAAAGACCGGTCATCGGTAGGAACAACCGGACAATGCGATGTGTAGTAGTTCAACCGCCCTGCCGCCCGTAACAAGTATTTATGAGGTTTGCTGAATTCGGCCTGGGCGTGCGCCACGGCAAGCCAGGTGCTGGTGGCATCCTTGATCTTGCGCAATGGAGTGGACCGGACAAGGTTCTTTGAATATACACAGGAGGTTCCGGGCGCGAACTTCCCGTTTCTGGCTTTGATTCCACCTTGAAGAGATATTCCTTCCCTGACTGTGTTGGAATAGGTCGACTGCAGGATCCATTCTCTTATCGGGTTCTGCATCGCGAGGTTGTTGTCGGTTTCTCCCAAAACCTTCCGCATCCCCTGACGGCTGGAAAAATTATTATAGGAGACAGAACTTTGCAGTCCGCTCCGTTGATTGATGGAAAAATTATGGGATAAGTTGACTATGAGATTGCTCCATCGCATTCTGTCGTCCGAAGTCTCTCCGTAGCGGTATCCGTAGGAATCGAGGCTGTTGAAAACGCTTAAGGAAGCGTTGCTCCTTTGATTTATATTCCATTTGATCTTCCCGAAGACATCATAGACGGCGGCCTTGATCGCACTTATACTGTCCATCGCATTTGAAAGCCCTTTGACCGCTCTGAGTTCAGCTCCTATGGGACTTATTCTGGCGGTTGCCACCAGGGATAGTTTGTCTTTGATTATCGGTGTGGTGACTTTCGCTCCGATAAGGAAATTGCTGGCTGAAAGTTTCGCCGAGGGCGTTCCCATATCGCCGTCAAGGCTGTTGACGCTGATATGCGAAGAAGTCAGATTCCCTTCGTTGGATGTGAAACCGCCGACCTGGAACAGGACATCAGAGACCATATCCGCTGAATAGACGGATGAAAAGCCGAGGAGGTGGCTGCTGCCATAGACCGGGACACCGTCAATGGTTATGATGTTGCTGCCAAGATTGCCGCCTCTGACATAGAATGCGGACGATCCTTCAGCTCCGGTAGACACACCGGGCAGAGTCTGGACGAATTTGATGACATCGGCACTTCCTGTAACACAAGTCATATTCAGGAAATCAGCAGGTTTCACCAAACGGCTTCCGGCTTCTTCTCTGATTCTGTCACCATAAACGGTAGCTGCTTTTATGCTGTCGCGGCGCTCTTGTTGAGCGTGGGACGGCGAAACGGAAATAGACAAGGCAAACGCCGTGACAACTAGCAGCTTATTTAATGCGTTTGTAAAGGTATGTGCCATAATATACCTCTTTTGAGTGTGGCATCCCGACTTCGTTGATGTTGTCAAACTCCAAGTATTTTGAATCCAGTCTTGTCACGATGAATTTATTAGAAGGAATGCCTATCAGATCGGTCGTGATTATGATAGTGTGTCCATCGATGTAGTATTCATTTTCCGCGACCGCATCTGCGTAGGTCCGTCTGCAGATGTCCTTCTCGAAAATCAATGTTTGTGGATTATACTTGTCCAGTTCGGCCGAATTTGATTCAACAAGCTCCCATTCCCCTTGGAGTATTGACATGTCTATTGTGTGTTCTTTGCTGCAGGAAACAGGTAACAGCAAAAGTATCGCAGTGGTAAAAGAAAGGATTTTTTTCATAAATATAATCATTTTATTGTTCCCATATATAATCGTCTGGTTGTACTTGGTCCCAGGTCACATTGTCGGCTCCGAATATTCCATAGCCTCCATTGACATTCGAATAGATATGCTTTATTTCATATGTGGAGATTATGAAATTGTCTATAGATTCTTTAGCCGTATAAAGGTCTTTCAGATATGAGTCATATTCTTCTGAGACAAAATGGACCTCGTTGGTGCAAGATTGAAATAATCTCCAATATCTCCGATCCTCACCGTATGATTCTGAATAGTCTGCAATGATGTGAAAGGATTCTGAGGGGAGGACAGATCGACCTTCAGCTTCCAGTTTCTTCCGATACTCCTTCTGATACTCAAACAGCGGGCCTTCAAAGTTGGCGGGGTGTGCGATGCGCAGAAAAGATTTATGTAATGGAAGCTCCGGGCAGAGCACTCTCGGCCATTGGCTCAGATTGCTATAGGGATGCCACGAATCAAGTCCGTCGACATATTGCTTGACTGGGAGATTGCACCAATCCAAGTCGGAAACCTGTCCGGAAGTGATGTTGAAATTGTCAACACCTTGATGGTCTGTAGCTACATATTTTGCATAAGGTTTTGAACTTCCGTGAAAGTCAAACCATTCCGGATATTGAGATACCCGCAGATTTCTATCCCCCCAGCAATTGTCAGGATGATGGTCGTTTTCATACTCGGATTCAACATGCGGAAAAATCCATAGTTTGCAGGAGTCTTTGTATGTTTTTAGATATTCCTTGAATTGTACTTGTACGCCATCGACATATTTGGGTATGTATCTGAATTTGTGAGTTTCATTTAGTGACCATACCGTGTTGCCCTTACGGATTTCGAACAAGTATATCCAAAAACTCAATGTGTCCATATCCGGGAAACACTGCTTGATTGCTTGCCGCGTTGCATCATCAACATCTTCAAGGCCGTATGTTGTCAGGCCACCTGCACCGCACATAAGCCTCAAGTCATCCGGAAACCGAGTTGATGCCGTGATTTCTTCTTTCCCTGGGACGTTCACTGTCAGCTTGTACTCGACGCCATATTCTGGCTCAAACGATGATATCCATTCATTACCCTTGCTATGCTGGAATTCCGCCACCTTTGAATATGCGTCATTTTTCTTGTCATATTCATAAAGGATGACTTCCGCATCTTCAATGGGTGAGGCATCATCTCCGTAGACTTCTTTTAGTTTGTAAAGCTGCAGCGTTTGGCTGGCTTGTTTCTTGAGTATGCAGACCACGGCCACAGCGTCATCCGCCTTGAGATTCATGGCAATGTCCTGCACACAAGAAACCAGCGTCAAAGCCAGAATGACCGCACCGAATTCTTTGTAGAACATAATGAAGAATTTTCGTTGCCAATTATTGCCTGAAATTATGGATTATTTTCGCATTGCGCCAGAAGCGGTAATTGCTGACAGTCCAATCAGGATTGATTGAATAATGACCATTGTCGTAATCTCCGTCCCATCCCCAATTCATCGTAAGATAATTATCGGTGCGGTAAGAATAATTGTGTTCTATTTGATTTTCTTCCACATCTGGATACGAAAATTGCTTTTGACTTTCAGTCAGCACATAATCATAATCTAAGTTATTGTAGTACTGCAATGAGTCTGGAGGAATCAGTTTCCACTGATATGCGCGGTCTGTCCTTGTCTCATTTACTTGATAGCCGTCTATCACCCAGGAATGACCTCCTCCGGAAGTCTGGTAACATGAAATCTCGACAGGCATACCTGCGTCCAACGACCTCCTGACGGTTGCGAAATCATAGTCGCTTTCATCACAGATGACGTTATAATGTCCGAATAATGTTGTTGAGATGGTTGTTCCGCTGCCGAATGAGTAGAACTGCATTCCGGCGTGTTCAGCAATG
>CAVJKE010000013.1:0-15453 GCA_963649695.1 bacterium | reverse complement strand
GCCTCCATCTTGTCGGAATTGGTCATAAAGTAAGGAGAGATGTAGCCTCTGTCGAACTGCATACCCTCAACGACCTTGACCTCTGTCTCGGTGCCTTTGGCCTCCTCGACGGTGATCACACCGTCGCCGCTGACCTTGGACATAGCGTCGGCGATAAGCTTTCCGATGTTGCTGTCGTTGTTGGCCGAGATAGTGCCGACCTGCTCGATCTTGGAATAGTCGCTGCCGACCGGAGAGCTGTTCTTCTTAAGTTCAGCGACAACGGCGGCCACGGCCTTGTCGATACCTCTCTTGAGGTCCATAGGATTGGCTCCGGCGGTCACGTTCTTCAGACCTACATTGATGATGGCCTGGGCGAGAACGGTCGCGGTCGTGGTGCCGTCACCGGCCTGCTCGTTGGTCTTGGAAGCGACTTCCTTGACCATCTGGGCGCCCATATTGGCGAATCTGTCCTCAAGTTCAACCTCTTTGGCGACGGTCACACCGTCCTTGGTGACCTGAGGTGCGCCGAACTTCTTGTCGATGACAACATTGCGGCCCTTAGGACCGAGAGTCACCTTGACAGCGTCCGCAAGAGCGTCAGCTCCTTCCTTCATCTTTGCGCGGACATCAACATCGAATTTTATCTGCTTTGCCATAATGTTATTCTCCTGTTTTTAGATTAAACTGAACCGTAAGCGCCTTACAGAATCGCCAGGATGTCTGACTGCCTTACGATAAGATACTTCTTGCCTTCGACCGTGACCTCGGTGCCGGCGTACTTGCCGTAGAGGACATTGTCTCCGACCTTCACTTCCATAGGTTCGTCTTTCTTACCGGAACCTACAGCTATAACTTTGCCTTCCTGCGGTTTCTCTTTAGCCGTGTCAGGAATATAAAGACCTGCCGCTGTCTTTGTCTCAGCCTCTTTAGGCTCAACCAAGACTCTATCTGCCAATGGTTTGATCATAATATAAATTTTTTAATGTTTTTAAATCCAACCCTCCGGACTTTTCCGGAGACGCAGGGAGTGAATCAAAGGCTGTGCCACCTTCCCGGGACTGACAATCTGTCACAGGCGGACGAAAATCTGTCACGGGCTTGAATAAGTGGAAAACTATCCTTAAATTTGAACTCTGACACAAACAAGCGTTTTACCGTAAAGACAAACTTATCTGACATCACCATTATTCTATTATTAAGGTATGAGACTCTTGAAGAAATCCTTCCTGGCCATTCTGACAACCGCTCTGCTCGTCCCTATGGTTGCGTCCTGCAGCCGTTTCGGCAAAAGCAAAGGCCAGAGCGCTGAATTCGCCACCTTCATAAAGGCCTACACGGGGGGCATCATCTCCGACAAGTCCACCATCAGGGTGGAACTCGCCACGGACATCCCGGACGCCACGCCGGGATCGGACCTGAAGGACGGGATCATCACCTTCTCCCCTGCCCTGAAAGGCACTGCGAGATGGCTGTCCAAAAACACCCTGGAGTTCATACCGGAGAACGGGGCGCTGAAAGCCGGCCAATCTTACACCGGCAAACTGCGTCTCGACAAGATCCAGAAGGTGGGCGACAGAAAGTTCAGCAAGTTCAGCTTCAAGTTCCTTGTGGCCATCAAGGAGGCCGTGCTGTCGCTCAACGACATCACCATCACCGCCGCCTCGCCGGACAAGGCCAGCGTGGAGGGGACCATCTCCCTGACGGAGGAACTGCCTCTGGAGACGGTGCAGAAGATGATTGAATATGACTACCCGGACAAAAGCGCTGAGGTCAATGTGACGGCCGGCACGAGTCCTCTGGATTTCCATTTCGAGATAATCTCCCTGCCGAGGGACTCCAAGGACAGGACGCTGACCGTGAAACTGAAGCCGCGCGACACCGGCTTCGTCACCGATTCCAAACTGGAGGTGAAGATCCCTGCGACGGGTGACTTCAAGGTTCTCGGCGCGGAGAACGTGGCCGGGGACACTCCGTACATCGACGTGTATTTCACAGAGGCGCTTGCCGACGTGGCCGACAATTCCGGCCTGTTCCTGGTCAAGGGCGCGGGCCGCAGCTATGTGCAGGCCGAGAACGCCCACGTGAAAGTGTACTATGACAATCCTGAGAACAACAATGTCACCCTCATGGTCTCCGACGCGGTGAAGAGCCACGACGGCGTCAGGCTGGCCCAGACATATTCAAAGACATTCACGGCCGGAGAACTGAAGCCGGCGGTGGAGATTCCGCTGGACGGCAACATCCTGCCTGACTCGAAGGAACTGGTCCTGCCTTTCAAGGCCGTAAACCTCAACGCAGTGGACATCAGCGTGATACAGATCTACGAGGAGAACGTGCTGACCTTCCTCCAGGACAACCGGCTCGACGGGTGGAGCGCCCTGCGCCGCTGCGGCCGTCTTGTCTACAAGAGATGCCTGAGGCTTGACTCCGACCCTTCCAGGAACCTACACAAATGGCAGGATTTCTCCATCGACCTGTCAAGGCTTTTCAAGCAGGAGCCGGGAGCGATCTACCGCATCAGGCTGACTTTCAAGCAGGAATATTCAATCTACGGAAAGGCTGAGACCTTCAAGAGCGGCACGCCGACGGACAAGATGGTGGACCTCTCCTCCGAAGGCCTGACAGATGAGGACGAGGCGGAATGGGACCTGCCATATTCCTACTACTACGAGGAATTCTACGACTGGGACAACTACAACTGGCGTGAAAGCGACAACCCTACGAAGCCGTCCTACTACATGATGTCCGACAGGTTCCCTGTCGTCAACCTCCTCACCTCCAACCTCGGGGTGATCGCCAAGTACTCCGGCAGGGACAGGATCTGGGTGAGCGTCAGCGACATCCTCACCGCCGAGCCGGTGTTCAACTCCGAACTCTATGTCTACAGCTACCAGCTCAAGGAGATCGGCTACGCCAAGACCGGCACTGACGGCATGGCGGAGATCCAGCTGACAGGCAAGCCGTTCGTAGTGATGGCCAGAAGAGGCGGCTCGACCAGCTACCTGAGAGTCACAGACGGTGACGAGAACTCGCTAAGCAGGTTCGATGTGGGCGGAAAGACCCTCGATAAAGGCCTCAAGGGCTATGTCTACGGAGAAAGAGGAGTCTGGAGACCGGGCGACACCCTCCACGTGACGCTGATCCTTGAAGACAAGGAGAACAAGATTCCGGACAACCACCCGACGATAATGGAACTGTACACCCCAGAGGGGCAGTTCTACACGAAACAGATCAACAGCAGCGCGAAGAACGGCTTCTACGTGTTCGAGATTCCGACCAAGGAGGACGATCCTACCGGGACCTGGAACGCCTACTTCAAGGTCGGCGGAGCCACCTTCTACAAGGCTTTGAAGATCGAGAGCGTCAAGCCTAACAGACTGAAGATCAATGTTGACCTGGGCAAGGGAGCGATCGACGGAGGCAAGACCGCCGCAGTGTCCATCGCATCCAGCTGGCTGACAGGCCCGCCTGCGGCCGGACTCGCGGCGAAGATGACCATGACCCTGAGACCGGGGTCCACCTCGTTCAAGGGCTACGATGGCTACGTCTTCACCAGCCCGCTGTCCGAATTCACCGAGAGCGAGCATCCGATCGTCAGCACAAGGCTGGACGCCGACGGCCAGGCCAAGGTCAACGTGCAGATGCCGCCGGCGAGCGACGCTCCTGGAATGCTGAGAGCCGACATCCTGACATCCGTGGAGGAACAGGGCGGCGATGTCAGCTACAATTCCGTCTCGGTGGACTATTCACCATATTCATCCTACGTGGGAGTCAAGATCCCGCAGGGTTCCGGCAGCCGCTACCTTGAGACCGACAAGGACTACAAGGTGGATGTCGCCGTGGTCGACAAGAACGGGGACAAGGTGGACGGTCACGACCTGAAGTACACCGTCTACAAGATGGAATGGAGCTGGTGGTGGGAGAGCCGCAGGGAAAGCCTCGACTCCTACGTGAACAGCAAAGCCGCCAATGTCATCGCCTCAGGCACCATCAAAGCAGCCGGAGGGGCGGGATCCTTCATATTCAAGATAAATTACCCGGACTGGGGACGCTACCTCATCCTTGTGCAGGACATCGATGGCGGACACATCTCCGGAGGCATCGCCTATGTGGACTGGCCGGCAAGCAGAGGCCGCTCGTCCAAGACCGACCCGAGCTCGCTGACGATGCTCACATTCTCGACCGACAAGGAAAGCTACGAAGTCGGAGAGAAGGTGACCGTGTACCTGCCGGCGGCCGCCAAGGGCCAGGCTCTCGTCTCGCTGGAGAACTCCAGGAAGGTGATTTCCCGCGAATGGGTGAAGACTTCCGAAGACGAGGACTGCGCATATTCATTCAAGGTCACTCCGGAGATGGCTCCGAACTTCTACATCCACGTCACGCTTCTCCAGCCGCACGCAAGCAGGAGCAACGACCTTCCGGTCAGGCTCTACGGTGTCATTCCTGTGATGGTCACGGACAAGGCTTCGCATCTTGACCCTGTCATCACGATGCCGGACGTCCTCCGCCCTGAAGAAGAGTTCACCGTCAAGGTAAGCGAACGCGACGGGAAGCCGATGACCTACACACTGGCCATAGTGGACGAAGGTCTGCTTGACCTGACCGGCTTCAAGACCCCTGACCCGTGGAGCACGATGTACGCCCGCGAGGCCCTGGGAGTCAGCACCTGGGATCTCTACGACTATGTCATCGGAGCGTACAGAGGACGGTTCTCCCCGATGTTCAGCATCGGAGGCGACGAAAGCCTCAAGGCCGGGGCCAAGAAAGACAACAGGTTCAACGCCGTCGTCAAGTTCATCGGTCCGTTCACGCTGCAGAAAGGCCCGGCGACCCACAAAATCAAACTGCCTATGTACGTGGGCAGTGTCAGAGTGATGCTCGTGGCCGGTCAGGACGGGGCCTACGGCAGCGCCGAGAAGACCGTTCCTGTCAGGTCGAAACTGATGGTCCTCCCTACCCTGCCGAGAGTGATCGGCACCGGCGAGAAAGTCTCCCTTCCTGTCAATGTGTTCGCGCTTGAGGACGATGTCCGGCAGGCGGAAGTCTCGGTCAAGGTCGAGGGCCCTCTCAAGATCAGCGGCGGTTCCACAGCCGGCGTGACCTTCAGCAAGCCGGGCGACAAGCTCGTCAAGTTCAACCTTGAGGCCACCGGAGAAGGCACGGCCACCGTCTATGTGACAGCGACCGGCAACGGCCACAAGGCCGCCGACAAGATTTCCATCCAGGTCCGCGACCCTAACCCGGCCGTCATCTCGGTCACCAAGGCTACGATCGGCGGCGGAGACAGCAAGAAGTTCACTTTCAGTCCGTTCAAGGAGAGCGGAGACAGTTGGGCCACCGTCGAACTCACCGGCTTCCCTTCCGTCAACTACGGAAGCGTCTTCGAGTTCGTGAAGAACTACGGCTACAACTGCACCGAGCAGATAGCCTCCAAGGGCCTCACCCTTCTGGCCATAAAAGACGCGCTTGACGAGAACCAGCGCGAAGAGATCGACACGATGATTCCTGACCTGCTCCAGCAGCTCTACCAGAGGCAGCTGGGAGGCGGCGGCTTCGCTTACTGGCCAGGCGCTTCCGACCCGGCCGGCTGGATCACCTCGATGGCCGGCCAGTTCATGGTCACAGCAGCGAAGAACGGCTACAATGTCAGCAAGGGAGTTCTCGCGAGCTGGTCAAGATTCCAGAAGAGAGCCGTGCAGGACTACCGTAATTCTGACGCCGGCGGTCTGAACGACCTCAACCAGGCGTACAGGCTCTACACTCTCGCTCTCAACGGAGAGGCTGAAAGCGGCGCGATGAACAGGCTGAAGGAAAGCGAGACCCTTTCAGACCAGGCGGCCTGGATGCTTGCGTCGGCCTACACTCTCGCAGGCAAGAAGACGGTCGCCGCCGAGATCATCGGCGGTGTCCAGACCAACTTCTCCGGCTACCCTGACAACGACAAGACCTTCGCTTCCCCTGTCAGGGACAAAGCCATAGCCCTTGAGGCGATGGCCCTTGCCGACAAGACTCCAGAGGCCATCGAGACCGCTTCCGAGATAGCCGGGTCCCTCACCGGAGACTGGTACATCACGCAGGAGTTAGCGTTCTCGACAACGGCTCTGCGAAGGCTGGCTGACAAGATCGGAGACGGAATCCTTTCAGCCGAGATCAGGCAGGACGGCAAGACGGTCCCGTCCAAGAGCGCGAAAGCCGTATACAGCACGGTCATCGACCCGTCAACGGGCAGCGTGGAGGTGGCCAACACCGGTGACAGCGACCTGTTCGCGACATTGACCACATCCTCGGCGGCTCCTGCCGGAGAGAAGACCGAAGCGAAACAGAGCGGTCTCAGCCTGAAGGTGGTCTACATCGCCGAGAACGGCAAGACGCTGGACCCTCATTCCATCCCTCAGGGGACAGACTTCTCGGTCAAGATCACCGTCGGCAACACCAGCGGTGTCAAGGACTACACCAACCTCGCTCTCAGCCAGATAATCCCTTCCGGATGGGAGATCGTCAACGACAGGCTGTCCGGCGGCGAGGACGGCAGGAAGGTCTTCAACTACAGGGACATCAGGGACGACCGCGTCAACTGGTTCTTCGACCTTCCGAAAGGCACGAGCAAGACCTTCAAGACGAAGCTGAACGCCTCGTACCAAGGCGTGTTCATCCTTCCGGCCGTCAAATGCGAGGCGATGTACGACCCTCGGGTCAGCGCCAACACGGCCTCCGGCACAGCGGAAGTCACAGCCGAGTAAGAGGTGACACGCAAGAAAACACTTAGAATCATCACGGGCGGCGTTCTGGCCGCCCTTTTGGTCGTGTACCTCTTCTGTCTGCCGAGGGACCTGTTCAAGAACACATCGTACTCGACCGTCGTGACAGACAGGAACGGAGAACTTCTCGGAGCGAGGATCGCAGCCGACGGACAATGGCGGTTTCCCCCGTCCGACACTGTCCCGTGGAAGTTCAAGACGGCCCTGGTCGAATTCGAGGACAGGTGGTTCGCCTGGCATCCGGGAGTGAACCCCGTCTCGATAGTCCGGGCGACAATCGGCAACATCAAGGCCGGCAGGGTCACCAGCGGCGGCAGCACCATCACGATGCAGGTCATCAGGATGTCCGGCGGCCGCGACAGGACCATATTCAACAAACTCAAGGAAGCGGTTCTGGCGACACGGCTCGAATTGAGGTGCAGCAAGCAGGAGATCCTCGCCTTGTACGCATCCCACGCCCCATTCGGAGGGAACGTCGTGGGGCTGGAAGCGGCTTCGTGGAGGTACTACGGGCGGCCGCCGGGCGAGATGTCCTGGGGAGAGGCTGCGACGCTCGCCGTGCTTCCCAACGCACCGGCTGAGATCCATCCCGGGAAAAACAGGGACAAGCTGATGAAGAAGAGGAACAGACTTCTGACGCAGCTCTACAAGAGGGGCTACCTCGACTCGCTGGACCTCGCGCTCGCCTGCGACGAACCTCTTCCCGACAAACCGAAGCCCCTGCCGCAGGAAGCGATGCATCTTACTGAATATTACTGCAGAACCCGTCCGGGCAAGCGTACGCGCACAACAATCGACATCAATCTGCAGAGGCAGGTCCAGGCGGTGGCCGACCAATGGAACGACGAGCTTTCGGCGACTGGGGTCAACGACCTCGCGGCCATAGTCAAAGATGTGAGGACCGGAGACGTGCTGGCCTACGTGGGCAACGCCAACCCACAGAGGAAGCGTCCGGGAGGCGAGGTCGACATCATCAGGTCGCCGAGAAGCACGGGAAGCATCCTGAAGCCGATTCTGTACTGCGCCCTGCTGCAGGAGGGGGAGATTCTTCCGAACACCCTGCTTCCGGATGTGCCGATCAACCTCAACGGATTCTCGCCTCAGAATTTCAACCGCAAGTTCAACGGAGCGGTGCCGGCCTCGGAGGCGCTGGCAAGGTCGCTGAACGTGCCTTCGGTGCATAGCCTGCGGAAATTCGGCGTGCCGAAATTCCTTGACATCCTCCGTAGATGCGGGATCACCACGATGAACGAGAGCGCCTCCCACTACGGTCTTTCGCTGATTCTCGGCGGCGCGGAAGGCAATCTGGCCGATGTCACGGACGTGTACGCCAAGATGGCGGCCTCCTACCAGAGGGTCGACACGACGGACATCAAGAAAGGAGACCGTCTTTACGGCTTCCCGCTCAAAGATAAATGCGCCCTGTGGTGGACCTTCGACGCGCTGAAGGAAGTGGACAGGCCGGACGAGATCGACTGGAGGCTGGTCGGCTCCGTCAGGAAGGTGGCCTGGAAAACCGGCACAAGCTACGGCTTCAGGGATGCCTGGGCCGTGGGTGTCACGCCTGACTACGCCGTCGGAGTCTGGGCGGGGAACGCCCAGGGCCAGGGAGTTCCGGGACTGACCGGAGCAAGGGCGGCCGGCCCGGTGATGTTCGACATCTTCAACCTCCTGCCTTTCAATGAATATGATTCCGCATATTCAAGGAACGGCTGGTTCAAAGAGCCTGTGTACGGTGACTACATCACCGCCGAGGTCTGCCACGAGTCAGGATGTCTGAAAGGTGTCGACTGCGGGCAGGTCGACACGCTTATGCTGCCTCGAAAGGCGGTGCGGAGCGAAGGTTGCCCTTACCACAAGACGGTGGACGGGGAAAGGGTGTTCGTGCTGCCACCGTCGATGGAATGGTACTACAAGCAGCATCACCCCGAGTACACGGCCACGGAATCGCGCGGCAAGCGGGACAACGCCCCGATGGAGTTCATCTACCCGGAAGACGGAGCGGAGATCCTGATTCCGAAGCAGCTTGACGGGACGGTCAAAGGCGTGACCTTCAACCTCGCCCATAGAAATCCGGCTACCACCGTGTTCTGGCATCTTGACGATGAATATGTCGGCGAGACCCAGCTGATCCACCAGATGGTCCTGAATCCTGCCCCTGGAAGGCACGCCGTCACCGTGGTCGATGAAGAAGGGAACACGCTCAGCGTCATGTTCAAGATCTCGGAAAACGAATGACACCGCCCCGGCCGATCGCCGAAGCGGTGTCCTGATCCACGGCCTTCACGGCCGGTCAGAGTTTCATTAATCTACTTTGAAGGGCGTTTGTAGCCGTCCTTGGTGGCCTTCTCCGACATTCTGCTGATCCTGTCGGCAGTGGCCGGATGCGTGGAGAACAGCTGGCTCACGGATGTCCCGGAAGCGGCCTGTGTGCCGGAGGCCGTGCTGCTGCTTGACAATTGCTGAAGCACCTCGAAAGCCATAGCCATAGCCCACGGATTCTTGCCGAGCCCCTTGAGGAAAGCATAGCCGTAGTCATCGGCGGCGTTCTCCTGCTTTCTTGAGAAGCTGGCGCTCATCAGCGTCTCGCCGAGATCTCCGAGCTGGGATGAGGTCAGGACAGCGACCTTGCCACCGGTCGAAACCACGACATCTCTCAGGGCGGAAGTCAGCAGAGCCTGCTTGAACTGTTTCTTGGAATGCTCAAGAGCCACGTGGCCGATCTCGTGGCCGATCACGCCCAGAGCCTCGTCGTCGGTCATGGCCTGGAGAAGGCCGGAGTAGATGCGGACGCTGCCGTCGGCGCAGGCGAAGGCGTTGACCTCATTGGTCTTGTAGACCTTGAAATTCAGCGGAGTGCCGTTCACCGAAGTGATTCCCGAAGTCATCTTGCGTACTCTCTTGACATAGGAGTCGGTCTCGGGAAGGACAGTGTTCTGGGCATCAAGCTGCTGGACATACTGGCTGACGTAGGACTGGATCTGTGCGTCAGTGAGAGAGGCCGCCTGGGCGACTTTCATTCCTCCGGACAGGAGGTAAGAGGAATTGAACTGCTGGGAGCAAGACACGCAAAGCGCCGCCACCGCCAAAAGCAAAAATATCTTACGCATAACCGATTGTGTAATTGATGTAAACAGTCTGGTATAAAAGTCTGGTGTAAAAAAAACTGGTGTTACAGTCTGGTGCAAAAGTCTGGCATAACACCGGTATAACAAAAAAGGATGGTCAAAAAACTGACCACCCTTTCGTGGGAGCTGAGGGAGTCGAACCCCCGACCCTCTGCTTGTAAGGCAGACGCTCTAAACCAACTGAGCTAAGCTCCCGAATCGTCACCCACACTTGTTCTCGTTCGGGTGGTGCAAAGGTACTACTTTTTTAATTACCTGCAAATTTTTTTTTAACTTTTTTTGGCTTTTTTTGATGGCGGGATAACTGCCTGAGCCGCTTCAAAGGCCGTTTTCCCGCCACCAAGCCATCTTGTCACAAGGTTTCCATCCGGCCTGAGAAGGCCGCATTAGCCCTATAATGAGGAGCATAGAGAGATTCCACAGTGACGACCGGAGCCGTGAACACGCCTTCCTGCGTCACAAAGAACTCTTCATTGATTTCCGTCTTCTCTTCCGGGTAGGTCTCGAACCAGTACTCCGTCCGGTCTGTCTTCACGTTCCTGTAGCCGACCGGACTCACGCTCCAGACGCATCCAGCAGGGCGGGCGATCCACCCGGACACTCCGGAAAGCTGGTCGACAGGCCTGAGCGCAGCCTCGCGAGGAGCGGTCAGACGGACGAAACTGCGGTTCTCCTGACTCCAGACCTTGTACTTTGCAGCCACCTTGTCTCCAACTGAGAGTTTGCAGCCGGGCTGGATCTCCTGAAGAGTCGGTCCGCCATCCTCACCTTTGACCTCTTTATAGAAATGACGCTCGACCGTGAACCCGTTGCCGGCCGCCGAGACCGCGGAGAACGGAGTACGGTATGTCTTCTCAAGAGTCAGGACCTTGGTGGAGAGGACTGACTCAGGTCCGCTCAGAACCGAGTTGACAGCGTCCACGAAAGCGGGATCGCTATCCCATTTCTGAGTCTCTTTCTGAAGCATGAGCCAGAGACGGATGCCGTCGGCGATCTTGCCGGCCTTCTGACTCTGCGTGTCATCCACAGACCAGGAGAAATCGGTCCCTGATGCCTTCGCGGACCCTTCAGCAGACGAGGAAGCCACGCCGCCCAGCAGGTCGCAAAGCATCGAGTGGGCGTAGGCCTCGCTTTCAAGAAGTCCTCTCCACGGCATCACGGCGTTCGGGTAGTACCAGCCGCCGTCCTTATGCTCGACAGCATATTCAATAAGGGATTCGAGGTCGGCGGTGGCGGAAGCGTCCAGACGCGAGGAAGTCCCGAACTTGACACCCCAGGCCGAGGCGAGTTCCAGACCGGCCTCGCACGACATCAGGTTTCTCAGACTCATTATCCTTCTGGCCTTGGCGAGGATCTCTCCGTTAAGGCCGCGGCCGGATGAGGAAGAAGGGACAAGGTACGATTTGACATATTTCCGGAACTCCTTGTAGTTGCCGGAATATTCATTCTTCTCGCTTTTCGTCTCCGTGCTGACCTTGAAAGGCACTTCCGGGTACATCGACCTCACGAAGATGTACTGGGCGGACGAAAGATAGCAGCGCCAGAGAGGGAACGAGTCTCCGTGCAGGAACTGCGACCTGTCGAGCCACTTCACGGCCTCCTCGACAGGGATGCCGCCGCAGTCCAGGCCGGCGGCGCGCATCTTGGCAAGCCGCTCAAGCACGACAGCCGTCAGCAGCGGAGAGGATTTCATACCCTCGAACCAGCCGAAACCGCCGTCGGCGTTGACGCAGGCCTTGATCTTCGAAAGAAGTTCGGCATCCGTCATCTTGACCTCAAGCGACGCTCCCAGCGAAGCGGCCACCCTGCGGACATAGAGAGCCTCCGTCAGGGACAGGATGTCCTTGCCTTCCGGCTCGATCTTCGACGGGACAGCGTCCAGGACCATCTGCCTAATGTCCACCTCACGAATCTCCGCACCCTTGGCGGTCGTGCCGGTGAATTCCTTCTCCAGCCTGCGCACGAGTCCGTTCCGGTCCATACCGGACAGAAGGACGGCGGAATGCGCCTCGGTCAAGGTCTGCTCCGCCTCTTTCACAGGCAGGCTCACGAACACACCGTCGGAGAATGACCCGGCCTCGTCGGCGAAGACCACCTTGAGACCGAGTGTGTCGTAATCCTTCGGATTGACCTCGAACTCGACAGGCACGGAAGCCCCGGCCGGCACCGTCACCTTCTTCGACTTGGCAGCGAACGGTCTGGATGTCTCGAAATCAGCCGATGAATATTCCATCAGACCCACGGTTCCGGAGACAGATGCGTCGGAACTGTTCGAGACCGTGGTCTTGAGGGTCAGCCTGTCGCCCTTGTAGAGATAGCCAGGCTCCACCACCGAGACTTTGACAGGAATGGTCACCGTCATTTCTCTGCGCACGCAGGAATTCTTCATCTCCTTGTCGTGTGCCCAGACCTGCACGACAAAGGTGGAAAGCTTGTCAGACGTGTTGAAATCCAGCGCGATGCTTCCTTCATTTCCAGAACGCAGGAACGGCTCGAAGGCCAGCGTCGAGGCGAAATCGGAACGGACGGCCACTTGTTCCAAGCCGTCTCCGCCATCGGCCGCCACATCTTCAAAGTCCGGTGATTTCGCAGCGAAAACCGCCATTCCATTGGATTCCGGCATAGCAATATCATAATCATAGAGCATTGCAGGCGCTTCTTCACACAACCTGTCAGCCATCGCCATTCTCGACTTGAACCCAATTATCGATGAGCGTAAGGTGTGGCCGGCAAAACCATCCGCCGTGCCTGTGGTCGTCTGGATGTAGACCTGGTCCAAGGAGCGGTCCGCCAGACGGACCGGCATCCATTCATTGCCGGCGATGGTCTCGGTGCTTTTGTCAAACACAGCCGCCACAGCCTCCACGCCCGGAGCGCTCTTCAGGACCACGGAACACCGTTTGCCCGGAAGCGAGCCGTCCTTGAAGGTCGAGAAAACCAGCGGCAATTCAAGATTCTCCCTCTCCCTGCGGAAAGACTTGCTGAAAGTGTAGACCTGGGAGTTACGGAAATACAGAACCTGAAGGTTAAGGGCGTCCGGCCACTCCTCCTTGTAGGTGTAGAGGATCTCAGCCACCTGCCCGGCTTCTCCGTTGAGACAGACGAGCCGGCTGTCCAGAAGCTGCTTCCTGTCACCGAACAGTTCGACCACGGCCCAGACAGGGGCCGCTCCTGTCCCGAAGCGGATCCTGATGTCCTCGCCGGTCTTCAGGACTCCATCGGCGCAGGAGCCGGCCGGATCGAAGACATTCTCGATTTCCGGTCCGAGTCCACAGGCAGTCCCGTCGAAACGCAGGAAAGTGGTCTCATCGGCATCATTCCAGACCTTTCCGGATTCCGAGGTGAACTCGGCTTTGGCCTTAAGAGTGTAAAGGCCGGGTTCCGGGACATTGATGTCAACCTCCTCGTCGGTCCGGGCTTTGCCGGAAAGGACTTCCTTGCCGGAAGCGTCCTGAAGGACATATTCAACCTCGGCCTTCCGGCCGGACTCATTCCCGCCACCCCTGCTTTCATAGCTGAAGACGACCTTGGCTGTCCCGCCGGGAATGATGTTGCCGGACTCCTGGCAGCGATAAGTCTTTGTCGAGAATTCGCCGCCGGTCGTGTTTTCCAGGGAAATGTGGATGTTGAAATCCGACTGTACCCAGACCGTACGGGAGAACTCCTTTGTCTCACCGGTCGCGTCGACCACCTTCACCTTGACATTGTAAGAGCCATAAAAGAAAGAATCCGAGTCAGCCTCGGTCCGGAAACTGAGCGAGAACGACCCGTCAGCGGAAGGCCGGAGCGGTCCCTCCACCGGAGCCACGCCAAACCCTCCTGTCACTGAATATGTCACCTTCGCGGCGGAAAGCGGATGCCCGCTGTAACTGAATATCCTGCCTCGGACTTTGACCGTGTCTCCTAGGAAAAACAGCCGGTCGTCCGGCTCGAAGCTGAGGTCGAATGTCGGCAGGACGAACTCGTCCACGGTCAGATATGTCTCTTCCCTGACACCGTTGGCGATGACCCTCAAGACGAAAGTGCCGCCGCGCCTGTCCTCCGGAATGTCGAACGAACCTGCCACGGAGCCATATTCATTGGTCACAAGCTCCGTCTGCGAGACGCTCTTGCCTTCGGTGTCGACGAGTTCAACCTTCACTTTCTGTCCTTCATTCCAGACAGAGTAACCCGAAGTCCGGCGGCCTTTGTAAAGCACGGCCTTGAAGCTGACTTTCTCGCCGGGTCTGTAGGCCGAGCGGTCGGTGAAAATCTGGCAGAAAGACAGTTCATCCTCGATCCTGCCGTCCGATGACCAGCCGGCGCCGAGATGATGCTCACAGCTGCGGCTGACAAAGCCGTCCGCTCCCCGGCTGGAGACAACAAGATAGTTGGCGACGTTTTCTTTCAGCCTGCTTACGATCTCTTCAGGAAGAGGAGTGAAGCCGTCCATAGCCACGTTTTCCGCAGTGGCCACAGTGTCGCCGGAGATGACAAGCGCAATGTCGGCGTTCCTGACAGGCTCGCCGGTGCGGCAGTCCGCCACGAAAATCCTGTAACCTTCGCTGTCCTTCCTTGAGGCCACTGAAAGCGACCGCTTGTTCCAGACGGCCTCGGACTTCAGCGGCCCGTTCTTCGCGGTCAGGATGTAGACGCCGTCATCGCAGGCAGGCAGTTCCACCTCCAGTGTGTCCGGCAGGTAAAAACTGTTCTTCTGGTTCTGCAAAGTCTTGTTGACCAGCGCCTTCGCTCCGTCCTTGTCCAGAATGAGGCTGAAGTTCACTTTAGGAAGGTTGCGTACCACCACCTTGGCTATCCTGCCATCGCCGGAAATCATGATGTTCTTCGTCGTAAGAGACTCAATCATGGCCTTAATGCCTGTCATGCCGCCTGCTATCTCCGCCTCCATTCCCCTGGAAAAGGAGGCCCGCCTCTTCTCGAAGGCCTTGCAGTCCGAGTAAAGTTCCCGGTACCGCTGGGACGAAGCGTCCTTTATTCTTGAAAGACTGTCCTGACGGGCCTCGAGCAGGAAGGCCTCACCATAGAGAGAGACCGCCTTGCCTTTGTACTTCTTGACGAAATCCCGGGCAGCCTCCTTGTCCTTCTCGTCGTACCAGCCGCCGGCGGACGAAAGCCTCATTCCGGCGAACCCGTTGTACTCAAGATAAGCCCCGTTGGGGTAGGAATCCCCAAGCAGCTCCTTCAGGGCGGCGTACGCCTTGTCCTTTCCGCCAGAGCCGCGCAGACAGGCCCAGAGAGCGAACTCATAGTCATCGCCGACGGATTTTCTCCAGACTCCGTCCAGCGGGCATTTCCCGTAGAACGCCTCGTTCCTTCCGCCTTTAAGTCTTTCCTTGGCGGCCAGAACGGAATCGACCAGAGGAGCTCTGCCTCCATATTCATACTTGCCGCCACCATATTCATATTCATAGCAGAACGAGACCACCGGTTCATCGTAGTCCTTGATTTCAAGGGCAAGGCTGTCCTGAAGGCTTTGGCGGAGTTTCCAATCCCGCGAGGACCTGACTTCCACCTTTTTTGTGGCCGCGTCGTAGAAGTCGTAATGCAGCCGCGCCGCTTTCGCCTCGGAGACGATCGTGTCAAGG
>CAVJKE010000012.1:0-16398 GCA_963649695.1 bacterium | reverse complement strand
GGAAAGATCAGTGACTATACTGGATGAAGAGTATTATACTTTTAATGGGACTGACAAGCCATATTCAAAATTGATTTCTACCAACCATCCGGGGGCAGACAGATTTAACATCGCTCCTGGTAGTCTTATGGATATGGATTACTGGAAAAGGCCGGACTTGCTGTATGGAGCGATGAACTATAGCCAATGGTGCTATTTCATGCATCTTGATTTCCCGATATTCAATGGATTCGTGAGAATAGAACATCCGGAAAATTTCAACAACGGAATGAGCGAAGAAGAACTGAACACCAGTTATCTTTATTCTGACAGAAGTTTCTTCATCGCCGGAGACCATCCTGACGACTATTCCGCAAAAGGGAATTTTTCCTTCATCAATGAAGTCCATTTTGTCTCCAAGGAATATGACAAATACCTTAGAGAACTATACATAAAGATACAGGACAGTAATAACTTCATTCTTAACTCATACGATTATAGCAACGTTTACACGAATGTGGTCGGAGGAGTAGGAATATTCGGTGCTGACAATGTAACATGGGATGTACAGGAGGCAGTTGCCAGAAAGGATTTAAATATTTTTTCGACAGATTGGAAAGGCATCTGTCCCGAAGCCCCTGAAGAAAGCTTCTGGTAGAACGTTAAGCAAGAACGACACAATTGAAGGTAAGAAAATGATAGTATTAAATGGCAGATCAATGATACGACGAATTTCTCTATGCTTTGTGCTATTTATGATCACACAGGGTGTAGGCTATGCTCAACAGGAGAAAATCGACACCCTTAAAGCAGCCAAAATCTCGGCTGATAGGTCAAAGGTCGCTAGAACAGGAGAACGTATCGTACGTCCTACCGAGTTCATCGGAATGACCAGCGTGGTCGGCACAGGTGATGTCATCAAATTCATCCAGACATTGCCCGGCATATCCACCGGAGCGGAAGGTTCGTCCGCCATCTACGTAAGGGGTGGAAACCTCGGGAGCAACCTTATCACGTTGGACGGCGTCCCCATCTACGGCAGCAGCCACTTGCTTGGTTTCACGTCGGCATATTCGCCGGACATCGTGTCCGAAACATCGTTCCAGGTGGGAGGATTCACTTCCGAGGAAGGCAATCTCACCTCTTCCCACATCAACGTAACCACTCTTGACGGTGATTTCGAAAAATTCTCCGCCAAGGTTTCAGCAAGCAATTTCCTGCTCGGAGGAAGCGTCTCGACTCCTCTTGTAAAGGACAAGCTGTCCTTCATCGGATCCATCAGGGTCAGTCCGGTCGGAGCGGAATTGTCCGCCGTCAAAGGAATGACGGAAGAACTTGACAGCGTAAGCGGAATCAAGGCGACCTCCTATGATGTCTACGGAAAACTCAAATGGAGAATTAACCGCAGGCAGAGCCTTTCCTTCAGCGTGTTCAACAGCCTGGATTCATACGGCTATCGTTACGGAGCGAACTCAGACGAAAGGATGAGATGGGGCAATCTGATCTCCGCCATCGGCCACGACTTCACACCGGACGAATCATTCTCGATCCGCAGCAACCTGTCATACAACAATTTCACGAACTATCAAGGAATGCGCAAGACGCTGGGCGGAGAAGACAACGACCTTGCGATGCGCAGCGCGCTTAACGAACTGACGCTACAGTCAACCGCAAAGAAGACAAACCGGAACGGATTCGCTCTCCAAGGAGGTATCAAGGCCAGACTTGCGCGGTTCAATCCGGGATCCTCCAGTACTTTCACGGGGTCGACCACAAGGCCTGTCAGTTCAACAGGAGAGGGAGACATTGTCAAGAGCCTGCTCGTCACTGCCCACGCACAATTGGAGAAAAGCAAGGAAGACCGCTATCTGGTGAGAGCTGCGGGAAGAATGAATATGTTCAAGTCCACCAGAGTCCAGGACAGCAGGGACAACGGAAGTTACTACACTCCTGAAGTCAGCCTTCTCGGCAGAGTGAACTTCGCCAGATGGATAGGAATCGAAGCCACGGGAGACTGGACGGCCCAGCACTATCACACTCTTGAAGGAATTCCTCTCGGATGGTCCCTGGATATGATGATTCCGTCGGATGCTGACATCGCTCCTGAAAGAGCGCTGCAGGGGTATGCCGGAATATTCCTTGCGAACGAAGTCCATCATCTGACCCTCGGAGGCTACTACAAGAAGATGTCAAACCTGATTTTCTTCCCTGACGCAACGCAGATCTTCAGTTCAGCTTCAGCTGGATGGAGGCACGGAATCAAGGTCGGCGAAGGCATTTCCAAAGGAATCGAAGTCCTCTACGAACTCGACCTTGAGAAATTCCACGGCCGTGTTGCCTATACTCTCTCGAAGACTGACAGAACTTTTGATGAAGTCAACAACGGACTCACGTTCCCGGCAAAATTCGACAGGACGCACATTTTAAACGTGACCGCAGAATATGTCCTGTCGAAGAAAGAACATCGGGAAATCGGTCTTAACACTTTCTTCACCTACCAGTCAGGGCACTGGGCTACGATTCCGGAAGGCCAGTACGAAGCCGAAATGATTCCTCAGGGCACTTCTATGGTGATCGACTATTTCACAACGATACACAACCACCAGATGCCTCCTTACATCAGGTGGGACATCGGCGCCTTTCTTCGTTACGGAATCGGCACGAAGCATCCTGGCACGCTCAATGTCGGAATCTACAATGTCCTCAACCGACACAATCCGTACAACATCACCTATGACGCCACTGAACGTACTTGGAAACAGATGAGCCTGTTCCCGATAATGCCGAGCGTCAGCTGGACGATGTCGTTTTGACCTTGCAGTCTATTTCATCTTGTCGAGGAAACACTGGATGGTGTTCTCCATCAGGCAGCAGATTGTCATCGGGCCTACTCCGCCTGGGACAGGGGTGATGACAGAGGCCTTCGGCTCGACGGAAGCGAAGTCCACGTCGCCGCAGAGAGCGCCGTTCTCATCGCGGTCCATACCGACATCGATGACGGCGGCTCCGTCCTTGACCATGTCTCCGGTGACGAACTTGGCGCGGCCGATGGCTACGACAAGGATGTCGGCCTGACGGGTGATCTCAGGAAGGTTCTTCGTTCTTGAGTGGCAGATGGTCACGGTGGCGTTGCGGTCAAGCAGCAGTTTGGAGATCGGCAGACCTACAATCTGGCTGCGACCGATGACCACGGCGTTCTTGCCGGCGATCTCGCAGCCGGCGGCTTCGAGAAGCCTGATGATGCCCATAGGGGTGCAAGGAACGACACAGGAAGTGTTCGGGCGCTTCTGCCAGAGAGCCGCGGTGTTGAGCGGATGGAATCCGTCCACATCCTTGGACTGGGCTATGGCCTCGATGACCTTCGGTTCGCTGATCTGCTTCGGGAGAGGCAGCTGGACAAGGATCCCGTCCACGCTGTCGTCGGCGTTCAGTGCCGCGATCTTGTCGAGCAGTTCCTGCTCAGGAGTGTCGGCCGGCATCCTTACCGTCGTGTTTTTGATTCCGACCACGTCGCAGGCCTTTGCCTTGTTCTTTACGTAGGTCTGGCTGCCCGGGTCGTCACCGACGAGGATCACCACAAGATGAGGCACACGGCCGTATTTCGCAGGGAATGTGGCCACCTGCTCAGCCATCTCGGCCTTCAACCTGGCCGCAAGGTCTTTTCCGCTGATTATCATTGATGTTTTCTGTTTTTCTGGCGGGCTTCCGCCCGGATCGCAAAAGGGCTTCCGCCCGGATTAAAGTACGAGATGTCCGATGTCGGAGCGGTAGAAGAGATTGTCGCAGTGGATCTTGCGAACGGCTGCGAGAGCCTTGTCGCGGGCTCCCAGCAGGGTTTCTCCCGATGCCACAACCATCAGCACTCGGCCTCCTGAAGTCACGAGTGAAGGCTCTTCCGAACCCTCCTTGACCACGGATTTCGTACCCATCTGGTAGATCCTGACGGCAGGGTCTGCGAGAGCGTCTTCAAGACCGGTGACCTCGAAGCCTTTCTCATAGGATCCCGGATAGCCTTTCGAGGCCATCACGAAACCGAGGACCGGCTCGTCCGACCATTTGATTTCCGGCATAAGTTCTGCCGAGGAGAGTTTCAGACCTTCGGCCGAATCGGTCCCCGCCGGAGCGTTCACTACCTTGCCTCCGTCAGTGACGGCGCAGAAAATCTCGTAGATGTCTGATTCAAGCCGAGGCAGAACCACCTCTGTCTCAGGGTCTCCGAACCTGCAGTTGAACTCGATTACCTTGATTCCGTCCGGAGTCTTCATCAGTCCTCCGTAAAGCAGTCCCTTGAACGGGCAGCCTTCGACGACCATAGCGGCGGCCGTCTTCTTCATTATGTTCTCGAGAGCGTAAGCCTCGTCCTCCGCCGTGATGACAGGGACCGGTGAATATGCTCCCATACCTCCCGTGTTGGGGCCTTTGTCGCCCTCGTAGGCTCTTTTGTGGTCCTGGGCGATGGCCAGAGGAAAGACCTCCTCGCCGTTCACGAAGCACATGAACGAGAACTCCGGGCCGGTGAGATACTCCTCGACCACAACCTTGCCCTTGCCGAACTTGTCGTCAAGGAGCATGTCCTTCAGTGCGTCCTGGGCATCGGAGAACGTCTCCGGGATGACCACGCCCTTGCCTGCGGCCAGGCCGTCGTACTTCAGAACGATCGGGAAACGTTTTCTGCCGACATATTCAATGGCATCCTTGTAGTTGTCGAAGGTCTTGAACTCGGCTGTCGGGATGCCGTACTTCTCCATCAGACACTTGGCGAAGTCCTTGCTGGATTCTATGCGCGCGGCCGCGGCCGATGGACCGAAAATCCTCAGGCCGGCCTTCTCGAAAGCGTCTGCGATACCCGCTGACAGGGGAACTTCCGGTCCGACAACCGTCAGGTCTATGCCGTTCTCCTTGGCGAATTCCACAAGTTCGGGGATCTGCGTTTCCTTCAGCGGAACGCACTCGGCCTGTGCGGCGATACCGGCGTTGCCCGGGGCGCAGAAGATCTTTCCTACATTCTTTGAGCGGCTGAGGGCGTCGACGATGGCGTGCTCGCGGCCGCCTCCGCCGATGACCAGGACATTCTTCATCAGAAGAGTGTCCAGCATTATTGTCTTGCCGTCACTTTTGTTCGACGACTCGAAATGAAATACCTTCATGGATCATCAGTGTTTGAAATGGCGTTCGCCGGTGAAGACCATCGGGATGCCGAGTTCGTTGCACTTGGCGATGGAGTCGCCGTCGCGGACAGACCCGCCAGGCTGGACGATCGCCTTCACGCCGTACTCGGCGGCGAGGGCGACGCAGTCATCGAACGGGAAGAACGCATCGGAAGCCAGCACGAGACCGGCCTTGCGGGCGGCCTCCTTAGGCTCTACGGCCACTCCGGTTTTCTCGAACTCCTCGGCGGCGAGGGTCGCGGCGGCCTGCTTGAGGGCGATCTCGGCCGAACCTACGCGGTTCATCTGGCCGGCTCCCACTCCGTAGACCATACCGGCCTTGCCAACGACTATCGCATTGGATTTCACGTGCTTGACTATCCTCCAGGTAAAGTTCAGATCGGTGACCTGCTCCTCGGTAGGACGGGCTTCGGTGACGGTCTGTTCCGCTGTGACAGGGACGATGCTGAGGTCCTGGTTCTGGACCAGAAGGCCTCCGTTGACGCTGACGCACTGCATCTGCTCCTTGACCGAGCCTTCCATATTCACGATAAGCAGACGGAGGTTCTTCTTCGTGCGCAGAAGTTCCAGAGCGTCAGACGCGAAGGACGGTGCCATCACGATTTCAAGGAATATCGGCTTGAGGAGCTGGGCGACTTCAAGATTGACCTCGCGGTTGAAGGCCACGATGCCTCCGAAGATAGAGGTCTTGTCGCCTTCGTAAACCTTCTTCCAGGCATCCACGACATCGGTCCCGAGACCGGCGCCGCACGGATTCATATGCTTGAGGCCGACTGCGAAAGGCTCGCTGAACTCACGCACGATGTTGAGGGCGGCATTGGCGTCCTGGATGTTGTTGTAGGACAGTTCCTTGCCATTAAGCTGCTCGGCGGTGGCCAGTGAATATGGAACCGGTTGCAAGGCCTTGAAGAACTTTGCCTTCTGGTGAGGGTTCTCACCATAGCGCAGAGACTGGCAGATGTCATATTCAAGGAAAAGTTTCTCCGGCAGACCGGCCTGGGCGCGCATATAGGTCGCGATGGCGCTGTCATATTCAGCGGTGTGGGTGTAGGCCTTGGCAGAGAGGGCGAGACGTGTCTGAGGTGTCGTGTCGCCGGTAGCCTTGATCTCGTCGATGACGGTGGCATAGTCTTCAGGGTTCACCACCACTGTGACTGAGGCCCAGTTCTTGGCGGCGCTGCGGAGCATCGAAGGTCCGCCGATGTCGATGTGCTCGACCGCATCCTCCATTGTGACGTCAGGCTTGGCGATTGTCTCGCGGAACGGATAAAGGTTGACGCAGACGAGGTCGATCTTCTCTATCCCGTTGTCCTCCAGCTGTTTCATATGGTCTGGAACATCCCTGCGGGCGAGAAGCGCTCCGTGGATTTTCGGGTGAAGAGTCTTCACGCGGCCGTCGCAGATCTCGGGGAATCCTGTCACGTCGCTCACGCTGGTCACAGGCAGACCTGCCTCTTTCAACATTTTCATCGTGCCGCTGGTGGAAAGGATCTCCCATCCGAGGGACACAAGCTCGCGGGCGAATTCAACCACGCCCGTCTTGTCACTGACACTGATTAAAGCTCTCATTGAATATATTTGTCAAGTATTTTTTACAACCTATTCTGAAACAGATTCTTAAAGCAGGTGGATGTCGACACCCGGCTTGTCGGTCACGCGGCCGATGACTGTCGCCTTGTCGCCGTAGCCTGCGAGGATGCCGATGGCCTTCTGAGCCTCTGACTCGTCAAGGGCGAGAACCATACCGACACCCATATTGAATATGTTGAACATCTCCCTGTGAGGGATGTTGCCGTACTTCTCCAGGAAGCGGAAGATCGGGAGGATTGTCCAGGAGCCTTCCTGAACCTCGATTCCCTGGCCTTCGCGCAGGATTCTAGGGATGTTCTCGTCGAAGCCGCCGCCGGTGATGTGGGCGACTCCGTGCACGTCGCAGCTGCGGATCACGTCCAGCACCTGCTTCACGTAGATTCTGGTAGGGGTCAGGGCGACAAGTCCGAGCGGCTGGTCCGACTCAAGTTCCGGATAGACCTTGTGCAGGTCCAGAGCGTTGTCGGAGAAGATCTTGCGGACGAGGCTGAAACCGTTGCTGTGGACACCTGTGGAGGCGATTCCGACCAGCACGTCGCCGGCTTTAACCTTTGTCCCGTCGATGAGCTTGGACTTCTCCACGACACCTGTGGTGTAGCCTGCGATGTCATATTCACCGTCAGCGTACATTCCCGGCATCTCGGCCGTCTCGCCGCCCACGAGGGCGCAGCCTGCCTGGCGGCATCCGTCGGCCACTCCGGCCACGATCGCCTCGACGACCTCGGGACGGGTCTTTCCCTGAGCCACATAGTCAAGGAACACAAGAGGTTCCGCACCCTGGGCGAGGACATCGTTCACGCACATGGCGACGGCGTCGATGCCGATCGTGTCGTGCTTGTCCATCGCGAAAGCCAGTTTGAGTTTCGTGCCGACTCCATCGGTCCCGCTGACCAGAATCGGTTCTTTGACATTCAGTTTGGAAAGGTCGAACATTCCTCCGAACGATCCGATGTTTCCCATCACGCCGACCCTGTCAGTCGACGCCACGTGCTTCTTGATTCTGCGGACAACGTCGTAGCCCGCTTCGAGGCTCACGCCCGCCTTCTCGTAATCAACCGCCATTATATTCCTTGATTTAAAATTTATGTTCGTTCTTGACTTCCTCGATGCTGGAGTACAGCGCCGTAGGGTAATTGCCGTTGAAGCAGGCCAGGCAAAGGTCGCTTCTGCGTCCGGCTTCCAGAAGCCCCTCTTCGGAGAGGAAGGCCAGCGAGTCCGCCTCGATCGCCTGGCGCGCCTGCTCTAGCGTCCTGGAAGAGCAGAGCAGCTCCTTGTGGGTGGACATGTCCACTCCGTAGAAGCAAGGGTTCTTGATCATCGGGCTGGCGATGCGCATATGCACCTCTTTGGCTCCCGCCTCGCGCATCATCCTCACGATGCGGAGGGAGGTGGTGCCGCGCACGATGGAATCGTCCACGAGGATGACCCTCTTGCCGCTCACGATGCTCCGTACCGGCGAGAGTTTCATCTTGACACCCTTGTCTCTCATCTCCTGCGACGGCTGGATGAAGGTCCTTCCGATGTAGCGGTTCTTGATGAGGCCCATCTCGTTCGGCAGGCCGCTCGCTTCTGAATATCCCGACGCGGCGCTGAGGCTCGAATCCGGCACTCCGACCACGATGTCGGCGTCCACGTGGGACTCCCTGTACAGGATCTTGCCGCTTTCCTTTCTGAAAGCGTGGACGTTGCGGCCTTCGATGTCGCTGTCCGGACGTGAGAAGTAGATATATTCCATAGCGCACATCGCATGGCGCTGGTAGTCTGAATATTTCCGGCTGCGGATACCATGGTGGTCGATGGTCACGACCTCGCCCGGCTCGATATCTCTGATGAACTCGGCTCCGACCACGCTGAAAGCGCAGGTCTCGGAACTGATGACATAGCCGTCTCCGAGCCGTCCGATGGACAGAGGCCTGAGGCCGTACTTGTCACGGATGGCGTAGACCCTGCGGCCGGTCATCACCAGAAACGCGAAAGCCCCTTCGATCATGTTCAGGGCCTCCATTATAGGGTAGATCCTCGGGCTGTTCCTCTCGGAAGGCTCCTTCTTGATGAGGTGGGCCAGGATCTCGCTGTCTGATGTGGACTGGAAAAGGCTTCCGCGGTCCTCGAGGTACTTCCTCAGCTGGGCAGAGTTGACGATGTTGCCGTTGTGCACCAGGGCGAAATCCCCGCTGTTGTGCTTGAAGAGAAACGGCTGGACGTTTTCGATGCCGCCTCCGCCGTGTGTTGAGTAGCGCACGTGGCCGATGGCCCTGTCGCCGTGCAGCGTGCCGAGATTCTCGCTGTTGAAGACCTCCGTCACGAGTCCCAGACCCTTGACGCGGTTCAGCTCGCCATTTTCGTTGACCGACACGATTCCGCAGCCTTCCTGACCGCGGTGTTGAAGAGAATGGAGACCGTAGTAGGTCACCTCAGCGGCGTGGGGAACGCCCCAGACTCCGAAGACCCCGCATTCTTCATTAAGTTCCTTTGAAAACATATTCCTTTCGCGGACTAAAGCACAAAGATAATCAAACCGCCGCTAAGAACGAAATCTATTTTGTGAGGAATATGCTTCCCGTCCCGTCGCGCCCCCCTCCGGAGTCACAGGTGTTCCATTACACTTTTATGTTACGCAAAAAAGTGTAATGGCAAAATGTCCGGGGTTAAAAGTCACCCGTAGAGTTCGCGCAGGACGGCGAGGGAGCGGACTATTCTCGTCCGCATGGTTCTTTATAATACGGAACAACACCTTGTTCTGATAAAACCGGGGGCATCGTTAAGCCGATGCCCCCGGTAATTCTAACGGAATTTTACATAGGAACAGAACGCCTTGATAAGCGGACCATACTTCTTCATCTCCGCATTGTTCATAAGCCTTGCCCCGTTTGAAATTCTTGTGAATATCCCGTCTGGTTTCTGCTGCCATATCTGAACGTGAACGACACCTTTCTGGAAATGCCGTCCATCAGTACCATTGTTGATATGTTCGTGGCTCCAGTCGAAGTCCAAAGTGACCTTGTGGTCTAGGTAAACCCGTCCTTGACAGACACCGGACTTATTCTTTCGGAAATACATATCCGATGTTACAGCATACTGAGGCAGATTTGAATGTGTCTCACTCGCATCCTTACGCTTGACGATTTTACCTTTGACCCCACCTACAGTCTTGGCTACGCCGACAGTCTCGTATTCGCACTTGGCACCGCCAGATGCGATTGCCTTGAAGAATTCTACGCCATTTCCCATATCACCGGTCGTCATAATTGTGGTCATACAGTACTCCAGTGTAATCACGCTGCTTCAGCCATTCAAACAGCGTAAGCTTGCGATTCAGGCCAACAGTGCTTAAATCAACTGACAGGGCCTCAGAAAGGTTCATCACGTGAACCTCGTGTGCTTCATCGTTGCCTTTGCCGACCAGATACTCATCATATTCGACCCTGACGAGATAAATCTCATCCTCGTTGTCCGACTCTGATATGATCAAGTCATTAGACAATGTGGGTTCATACTCCTGCTTGAACTTCATGTTCCTGAAGAACATTGCTTCGTTGGCAGATTGATATTTGCCTTCGAGGGATGCGAAGAGTTGCTCGTCCACATCCCAAAGTTTATTCTTACTTATTTCCATTTCTAAAATGCATTGAAATATAATCCGATATGAATTTAACAGGAGTATGCAAATCCGGTATAACTACCTCGGGACCATATACCAGAATAAGGAGAGGGGCCTTTTGAAGCTCAAGGTATCTCAAGCCGTGACACCACCGATTGAAGGCATCTGTACTCTTATGACTGCCCATCCCGCTAACGGCGATAACGCTCCTTTCGGGAAGGCCCTCAAAGCAGTATGCGAATGAATTCAGACCGCCCCAGCTGGCAGTAGGGATGACGTTATATCCGCATAATTGCCACAGGCATCCTACAAAGCGAGTCCTGTAGATGTTTTCTTTGTTGGGGAACTCTGTAGGAAGATTTTCCCAAAGAGAAAAGTCAGGGGTGAAGAGGTAATCAAATTTGCTAAGAGACAACGTTGTCTTCTCAAGGCTACACCAGACGGCATCCCTGAATCGGAAATCATCCAGAAAGAAATGTGCCGCCTGGCCGATACCGTCGCACCTCTTCCAGGAGGTGTAAGGCACTGCCGTAAAGTCAGTGGTTCCGGTGTACGCATCCATCTGCGGGAAGCTGTTTGTGCTTGTAAACGTCATACCTTCCATAAGATGCATATTCTCGTGGATGATTTTCCGTTTTGCCTTTTCAGGCAGGCTATCAAGCTGGTACGACCTGCCTTGCTGGTTGTGTGACATAAGACACAACTCCTTGTCACTAAAGATATTACCATTTAATTGACTCATAGTAATTTCTTTTTATGCGGTTCCTTAGGCCGCATTAGATGAAAATTTTTATGAAGCCGATTTCAGGGTCAATCTTGATTTTTTGCGAAATAATTTTCAATTTTGCAAAACTAATAGACAAGTTAGCCCCAGCTCTTTGCTTGATAACAGTCGTGCAATCGGCAAGCTGACATCTACACCTCACTGGTCTGGCAGGACCGGTGAGGTCTTTTGTTATGCTGTTATGTTACCATAATCATTATCTTTTAACATCATTTTTTCTCTAAGCTATCCCACCTGGAAATCATGCCATTCACAAGTTTTTCAGGCAGTCTTTTATTGTAATTTGTAAGCTCAGACAACTTCTCCGAAGCCAGAGCTGGCGGAATTATGTTTTGTTCCACAAGTTGGTCCAGGACATATAGGAGGCCGTGAACTTCTATTCCGTCACCTCTTGCCCTTGTTGTCAAGGCCTTGTCTCCTGTGAGAATCGCAGCTTTTTTCTTCTTTGCACAGAGCCATACCGAGCAGTCTTGAATCGACATCTTGTATCCTGCAGATTCCCAGAGGGCGTTGATTTCATCTATTTCATCGACAGTGAATGTCTGGATAGTCAGCTTCTTTCTGGCTTCATAAGCCTGGACAATTTCCTTTTGCCCGGATTTTTTCAGTTCGCGCATGATAAAATCCACGGTCATAATGTCGAAAGACAATTGGAAGAAATCCCCGATAAACCCCATTGCTATGAGGTCTATGAAGATGTTCGCATCACTGACCACTAACTTTCCCATGTCATTCCGCACTACACATAAATCTGCTGCACCGAACTTTCAGGAATCTGAAGCAACGCTGCCGCTTTGGAGAGTGAGATCAATTCTCCGGCATAGGCCTTGTAAACAAGGCTCTCAAACCTGTCGGATGATTCTGGCTTGATACGGGTCTGTTCAATTATCTGCCGGAAATGAGTGTCTGAATTCTTCCTTTTGCGGAATCTGATGTATCGGCTTTCCGGAACCATCTCAAGTTTCATAGCCTTGTACATCAGAGCATCAATAGATACCCCATATAGCATCTGGAGATTGACGAATTGATCGACATGAATCGGCTTGCTGGATATGTCACCGACAGCTTCCTTGAAACTCTCTCGTGGAATCAAGACTTCATTTGCGAACAAATGGCAAAGAGATTCTATTTCCCGTGGCGTCAAGCTTTCAGAGAATTTCATCAGTATGTGTCCAAGTTCATGCAGTGCGGTAAAACGTTTGCGTTCCGGAGTGAAGTTTTTATTCAATACTATCACAGGGCTGCCGTCTGCGTTCCCGCTGAGTCCGTCAAAATCTTCGGACGCCTCAGTTTCTACCACCAGAATATTGTGATCCTCAAGCAAGCCGATAACATTGTTGATGCCACATTTACCGAGGCCCCATTCTTCGCGGAGTCTTGCTGCAAGTTCGTAAACCTGTTCTTCCGAGGAGACAACGGTGTCGTGAAAGTTCATTGTAAACTTCCTTTCAATAGCACAGATGTCTTCAATCTCATAATATCTTTCGATACCGTCCTTAATCCTGCCGATAATCATTTTCTTCTCGCGTTCGGTCATTTTGGCTTTTTTACGGAAAGAGATGCCTTCAAGAGAGACGGTGACCGGCGTGTAAAAGTAATCAGGCTCCACGCCGAGAGCATCACAAAGAGCGTTAAGCACAGTGCTGTCGGGCAGCATCTTACCGGCCTCGTACTTGTACACGGCTTGGGGCGACACGATGCCGTTCATTTTAGCGGCCAATGCCGCCATTGAGAACCCATTCATTTTGCGGGCGCTCTTCAGTCTTAATTTAAAGATATCTTTAGGATCCATAATATGCAATAGAGTTTGGTTTACAAAATTACGAATTTTATGGAGAATATAAACCGAATTCTACAAAAAAAATAAATTATCTACAATATCGCCTGAAAATGCTATACGTAGAATTCGCCTAACCTGCACGCATGATTATCCTGCAAGGATAAAATTTGTCACCCGTAGAGTTCGCGCAGGACGGCGAGGGAGCGGACGTGGACGGTGGATTCGGTGTGGTGCTCGATGTATTTGAGGATGGCCTCGGCGATCTCGTTGCGGTCGGCACCTTTCAGAGGAACGAGCATCGCCTCGGCGAAAGGGCTGGTGAGAAGCGAGCGGATCTGCGCGAGATGCTCTCCGGCGAAGGGTGCGAGACCGGCGGTGTCGGGGCTGAAGCCCAGCACGGCGCAAAGTTCCAGCAGAAACCAAAGATGGTAGTTTGCGAAGTCGCTCTTGAGCGCGTCCAAAGTCAGAATCGACCCTTTCAGCCAGTCGGCGAGGCCGTCCTCGTTCGTCTGGTCTTTCACCACACGGAACAGCACTTCGCTCATAAAGAGCGTCATAGTGTTTTTATGAATATTCCCGCGGATGCCCGGCAGCGGGTTGACGCAGACGAAACTGTGCGCCGGCCAGAGGTCGGATTTCGGGTTCTCGGTTATTTCCGCCTCAAGAATATTCAGGGGCAGGAACAGCGCCATAGCGGTCTTTGAACTGACCCGCACAAGAAAGCCCCGCCTTCCATATTCCTTGCTTATGGTGTGCAGGACGATGGAATTCTCGCCGACTTTTGTGTGGCTAAGGACGATCAGTTCAGCCTTCGCGCGCATTTCCTAGCCTCGGTGTTCCTTCAGCCACGCCGCCATGGCGCGGAGAGCCTTGCCGCGGTGCGAAATCTCGTTCTTCTGCTCCTCGGTGATGTCGGCAGCCGTCATCCCGGGATATTCATTAGTTATGAATATGGGGTCGTAGCCGAAGCCGCCGTTCCCGGATTTCTCCCTTGCGATGGTTCCCTCCATAACTCCCTCGAACTGATGTACTTCCCCGTTAAGGATAAGGGTCACGACACTGCGGAACCGGGCGGTGCGGGAGATGGTTTTCCCTTCAGCCTCAAGCGCAGCGAGTTCTGACAGGACCTTGTCCATGTTGTCGTCGAAATCCTTGGCGGGACCGGCGTAGCGGGCGGTGTAGACTCCCGGAGCGCCTCCCAGGGCATCCACCTCAAGGCCGGTGTCGTCGGCGAAACAGTCGCAGCCTTTCCGGTCATAAATGTAGCGCGCCTTCTGGAGTGAATTCTCCTCCAGCGTGTCGCCCGTCTCCGGGATGTCCTCTGTGATTCCAAAATCAGCCGGAGTCACCAGCTCGAATCCCTCTCCCAGAATCTCGGAAGCCTCCCTGAGCTTCCCCCTGTTCCCCGTCGCGAAAACTATCTTTGTCATATCGTTGAATCTATTGTACTGTCGTGAAATGGCGGCTCTGTTTCTGTTGAACCAGCCCGATGAATTGTTTAAGGGACAGCAAGCCCTCTCTGAAACACCCATCGAAAGAGTTCCGGTTGCTTTCCGGAATCACAAGAATCACCTTTTCATTTTTCATTTCCTGAAGCTGGTTGACTGAAATGCCGGGTTGAAGCGTGAAAAGGTATTTGGTCTCGATGCGGTCCGCTTCATTCAGAACCTGCCGCCAACGGTCTTTGCAAGTTGTTTTAGCCCCAAGAAATGTAAGGTCTTCAGCCGGAAACAGAAAGTCGTGATATTCAGTGCCTCCGGGAAAAAGAAAGTCAGGGCGTTTCTTCCCTTCCGTGACGGCCTGCTCTTCAAAAAGAAGTTTCGAGGCCGTGAATATGTGGGACAAATGATGCTCTAAGGATTTTCCGAAGCGGGATTTGCAGCGATTCAGAAAGGAATTGGCAGCTTCAGCGAACTCCTTGATGGAATTGAACGGCTTTGAATATAAAGGCCTGTAGAAGATGTCCTCAAACCGATAGAACAAGTCGCTTTCCGTCCTGATCCATTCACAGAGGATTCTGTCCGGGTTGTCAAGGATTTTCTCATCTGTGATGCTGAAAACATCATTGAAGGCCTGGCTGGCCGCAAGGGAAAGTTCTTTTGTCCCGGGAAACTCCGTAAGTCTGCCGGCGATGTCCGCAAGACGCGACTCAAGCCTCTCATCGGCAGTCGGCATAGAAGAGCCCTTGGAAATCAAATGGTTGAACTTCTCCGCCGACAGGTTGAATTCACTGTAGAAATCATCGATGTCGTCATCGTGTTCAAGGATGACGGCGGAATATTCATCATCTTCCATCTGGCATATGACCAGAAGGCTGCCGACATATTTGTCGTCAAGGAACGGGAATCCCTTGCCGAAGTGTGTGATTCTGTATTCATTGCGGCTGCCGATTCCATAGTAAACAAAACGGCTCTCTGTTTCGAAGTCATCCTGCCAGCGGATTTTCACGAACCTGTCTTTGTTCGAGCCGCGTTTACCCGGCACATCGAAGAGAACCTCAGCCGCTTCTTTCGGAACGTAGAAGCCTGTCTGATGGGAGGTAAGATTGGCATCATTGGCGGTGATGAAGCGGCAGAACGCTTTTTTTGATCTTTCCACCTGCGCTACCGCATAGTTGAAAATGTCGCTCATACCTTCTTCTTCATAGTTTTGACCAATTGTCCGGCCACGGCGGTGATCAAAGGCACAATGACAGAATTGCCACACTGCCGATAGGCCTGAACCTCTGAGACCGTGTTGATTATGTACTCGTCCGGATATCCCATAAGGCGGGCGCACTCGCGCGGTGTCAGCCGTCTCGGGTTGACTCCTTCTCCCTGCGGAATCAGAATTTCCGATCCGTCTTTATAGTAACGGGCACTGAGAGTCCTTGTGATACCGTCAAGGTCCACAAGTCCATAACCGAACCCATTCCCTTTTTCTTTATGTTTCTGGGCATAGTTCTGAAGGTAGCTCCAAAGTTTGTCCGAAAGTGTGTACTTTTCCAAGACTTCTTTTTCCAGAATGTCACCTATGCAGTTCTTTGGTTCGCCCGCTTCGGGAAATTCAAATTTTTCTTTGCCGCCGTAGACTTTCCGGTCGTAGCCGACGATCATGATCCTCTCCCTGTGCTGCGGCACGTAAGATTTGCCGTCCAGCACCTTGTAGTGGATGCTGTAGTCCAATTCTTCCAGAGTCTCGGTGATCACCTTGAATGTGTGTCCTTTGTCGTGGGAGACCAGATTTTTCACATTTTCAAGGAAGAAGGCTTTCGGACGATGCCTGCTGATGATGTCAGCCACATCGAAGAAAAGAGTACCCTGGGTCTTGTCTTTGAAGCCTGTAGCCCGGCCAAGGCTGTTCTTCTTGGACACTCCGGCGATTGAAAACGGCTGGCACGGGAATCCGGCGCAAAGCACATCGAAATGTTCAGGAATATATGCCTTCGTCTCTTCCTTAGTGATGTCGCCGAACGGCATATCACCGAAATTGGCCAGATATGTTTTCTGGGCATAAC
>CAVJKE010000011.1:0-16398 GCA_963649695.1 bacterium | reverse complement strand
CTTCACTCTCGGTACTGCGGCCGCGACCCTGAAGAATCCAAGATCCATTTTTTTTTTTTTTTTTACGAATATTTAATTCTTTGAATATTAATATTTAAGCATTGGCCGGGTCGTTGTCACGGTCGTGCCGTTCCCTCTCTTCGCGGATTCTGGTGTTGACGGTCACCGCCACGCCCCTGTAGAGGAAATACACCCCGATGAGCAGGATGCAGACGTTCACCCAGGTCTTGCCCTCGCCGCAGAAAAGCAGAGTGCCTCCGAAGCCGAGGATGAAGACCGCGAAGACGAAATAGAGTATGTTGACGTGTCTCATTTTCTTCCGTTTACAGATTCTCTATCATTCTGGTGAACAGCGCGCACATCGTGTCGGCCGCGGCGTCCGCCGCTTTGACCACATCGTCACCGTTGTTCTCATAGTCCGGGGCGTAGTCGTCGTGGGCCTCGTTGGTGATCACCGACACGCCGAACACGGGGATGTCCGAATGTCTGGCGACGATCACCTCCGGAACTGTCGACATCCCGGTCGCGTCGCCGCCGATGATGCGGATGTACTTGTACTCGGCCGGAGTCTCGTAAGTAGGGCCGGTCCCGGCGTAATAGACTCCCTTGTGGAGTTTTATGCCCATCTCGCCGGCGATCTTCTCCGCCAGCGCTATCAGGCCGAGGTCGTAAGGCCTTGTCATGTCAGGGAATCTCGGGCCGAACTCGTCAAGGTTAGGGCCTACCAGGGGGTTAGGCAGATGGTTGAGGTGGTCTTTGATGATCATCAGGTCGCCCACTTTGTAGTCGTAGTTGACTCCGCCGGCGGCGTTGGAGACGAACAGGTACTTGATGCCGATGACTTTCATCACCCTTATCGGAAGGGTCACAAGGTCCATCGGGTAGCCCTCGTAGTAGTGGATCCTGCCCTGCATAGCGATGACGGTCTTGCCGCCGAGAGTCCCGACGATGAAGTTGCCCTTGTGGCCGAGCGCCGTCGAGACAGGGAATCCCGGAATTGTCCGGTAAGGTATGGTCAGAGGATTTTCAATGCTTTCGGCCAGTTTGCCGAGGCCGCTGCCAAGCACGATGCCGACCTGCGGTCTGAGGTCGCCGAGCTGCTGCTTGACATAGTCGGCGGCCTTGTGTATTCTTTCAAGTCTTGCGTCCATAATCGTATGGTTGTTAGATTTTGATCGTCCTTTCTATGGCTTCCCGCGCGCCCCGGAGGATCTCTTTTTCTCCGTTGACTTTCCGGTCACGCATCACGAACCTGCCGGCGCAGACCAGAGAGGTGACGCAATCGCTGTGGGCCGAGTAGATGTAGTTGGCGAGGAACGGGGCGGGGGAGAGGAAGAAGGTGTTGTCGGTGTCCACGATCTGGATGTCGGCGCTGTAGCCCTCCTCGATCCTGCCGGCCTTGATACCCAGGGCCTTGGCCCCGTTGACGGTGGCCATGTCGAGAAGAGTCCCGAGAGGCAGGGCCGAAGGGTCCTTCCTCCAGGCTTTCTGGAACAGGGCCGTGGTCTTCATCGTCTCGAGGATGTCAAGATTGTTCGACGACGCGCAGCCGTCCGTGCCCAGACAGACGTTCGCTCCGGCCTCGGAGAGTTCCTTCCACTTGAATTTGTAGCCGGACGCCAGTTTTGTGTTGGAGTTGATGTTGTGCACGCAATTGACCTTGCGGCTTCCGAGGATATCTATGTCCTTGTCGCTGAGCCAGAGGGAATGGGCGGCGATGATGTCGGGGCCCAGGACTCCGAGCGAGTCGAGATATTCAACAGGACTCAGTCCGCCGTGCGCCTTCTTGCAGTCGAGGTCTTCGCGCTCGGTCTCGGCGACGTGGATGTGGATCCTGAGGCCGTTCCTGCGGGCGAAATCCACGGCCCAGAGGATGGTCGCTTCGCTGACCGTGTAGATGGCGTGGATGCCGATCGAGAATATGTTCATCGGCCCCCACGAGGCGGCCTCGCTGAAAAGTTTCTGGCACTGCTCCTTCTGCAGTTCCGCCTTCTCCTTGTCGAAGTTGTCGAGGAACATGTAGCAGGAAGCCCCGCGTAGTCCCATCTCGGCCGCGGCCCTCGCGCCGCTGGCGGCGTGCCAGTAGTGGTCGTTGAATGTGGTCGTGCCGGTCCTGATCATCTCAAGAGCGGCCGCTTTGGTGCCCCAGTAGACGAAATCGGAGTCGATTCCGGACTCGATCTTCCAGATGTGGTCCAGCCAGTCCTGCAGGACCATGTCCTCGCCCACGCCCCTCATCAGGCTCATAGCCGCGTGGGTGTGCATATTGACGAGGCCCGGAACGGCCGCCTTCCCCTTGCAGTCCACGGTCTCCACTCCGGAGGCCGGCTTCGGGGCGAGGTCGGAATGCGGCTCGACCTTGGCGATGATGCCGTCGGCTATGGTGATGTCCACCTGCCGCCCGTCAAGAGTGATATCTTTAAGAAATATTCTGTCCATAAAACTTGCTATAATTATATTTTCCAAATATAAGGAAAAAACTGATATTTTGGTAGTCCGGACCGGGCGGAGACAAAAAAAGGCGGCTGGAATCAGCCGCCTTTTCAAAATATTCGTAAATGATCTATTCCGTATAGGTCGCAGGCACGAAATCGGATTTGAGAAGGTAGTCCGCGCACATCTTCATGCTCTCCTTCCAGTCACCGTTCGTGAAGGCCTCGATCTCGACTATGATGCCCTTGACACCGGCGACACCGATGTTCTTGAATATGGCGTCGAAGCCGACCATACCGCTCTCGCCGAGCTCACGATGGTCTTTGATGTGCAGAAGGGTGAAGCGCCCCGGGTACTTCTTGAAGTACTCGACAGGGGAGACCTGGCCTCTCACCGCCCAGTAGACGTCCATCTCGAAGAACACGAGTTCCGGATCGGTGTTCTGGAGCATATAGTCGTAGATGACCTGGTCCTCTACCTTCTGGAACTCGCGGGAATGGTTGTGGTAGCCGAACTTCATCCCGTTCTCCTTGCACTTCGCTCCGATGGCGTTGAAGTAGTCGCAGTAGGTCTTGATCCCCGCCAGGGTCTCCGGAATCTTGAAGGAAGGGCAGACGATGTACTCGCAGCCCGCCGCCTTATGGGCGGCTATAGCCTGGTCCCACCACTTCAAGGCTTCCGTGAAATCTCCGCTCTCAAGTTCCTCAGGCGAAAGGTTGTGGCCTATGTGTGTCGAGAAAGACTTGAGTCCGGCGGCCTCAAGGTCGGCCTTGTAGGTCTCCGGATCGGTTCCGTAGATCTTGCCGTCAGAGTAACGGGCCGCCTCCACCGAGGTGTAGCCCATCTCGGCGAGAGCCTTCAAGGCCTCCACGTGGTTCTCAGCGTACTTTTCAGGTGTGCCGATCACGTCCCTGATGCTGTAGAGCTGGACGCCGATTTCCTTCTTCACGGGTTCTTCAGCCTTCTCCCCGTTCCCGCAGGAGACAGCTCCCGCGAGAAGAAGGGAAGACATTAAAACGTAAACCGCTTTCATACTATTCAAGCACTTTCACGCGTATGTTGCGGTACCAGACATCGTCGCCGTGGTCCTGGAAGCCGATGTAGCCTTCGTGGTTGTCGCCGCCGCAGTTGTTGAGAAGCTCGAAGGCGAGAGGCCATTTCTCCTGGGAGAACTTGGAAGCCTGGAGCATGTCGGTCCACTGCTGGGTCCAGAGGTGGTACTCGACCACGTTCTCGCCGTTCTGTCCGTGTACTACAGTGCCTTTGTAGACCATGATCTTGCCGGTGTTCCACTCGCCGTAAGGCTTCTGGTTCTGAGGCTTGGCAGGAATCATGTCGTAGAGGGAAGCGGACTGGCGGTTGCCGTCCACGCCGAGAAGGGCGTCAGGATGGTTGGCGTTGTCAAGCACCTGGTACTCAGGGGATGAGATGTAGATAGGAGACCAGACGACAGAGCTGTCGGCTTTGTACTCCTTGACTTCTTGGGCGAGGTAGAGGACTCCTGAGTTGCCACCCTTGGAGATCTTCCACTCGAACTCAAGCTGGAAATTCTTGAACTTGTGGGCGAAGATGATGTCGCCTCCCTCTCCGGTCTGGCCTTCACCTGTGCCCGTGCCGGCGAACTTGAGGCAGCCGTCCTCCACGGTCCAGCGTGACGGAACGGAATCCTTGCCGTAGCCGCGCCAGCCGTTCAGGGTCTCCCCGTCAAAGATGACATAGTAGCCGTCCTTGTCCTGAGGAACGGAAGCGAGGTCGACCTGAGGTTTCTCCACGCTGATGTAGGATGGAGCGCCTTCCTTGTTGACGACCGTCTCCACGGTCTCGGTGCCTGTCCACTGAAGTTCGGCCGGAGCCGCTGCCTTCTTCTTGCCGTTGCCGCAGGATGCGACGCTGAGCGCCATAGCGGCGAAAGCCGCGCAGTATACAATCTTTTTCATTTCTTTATAAATTTTATGAATATTTGAATATCAATGTTTTACGAATATTTACGGTAACCTGTTATTCCGGCATGTCAGGAAGGGCGTAGCCGTTCTGGTAGTCGCGCTTGATGAGCTTCCTGGCGAACTCGCGGGCGTTGATAGGGTCTGTGTAGGTGTTCTTGAAGGTAGGGTGGCCGTCCTTGATAGAGAAGCCGTCCTTCTCCATGATCTTGATCGTGGCGTCGGCAGGGATGTTGGTGAATTCCATCTTCTCTCCGTCCCACTCAAGCACCTGGTTGAGAGTCTGAAGCCTTACCGCGGCGACACCGAGGTCGACCATCTCGACGAACGGACCGGCCTCGCTGAAGTCCGAGGCTGAAGGGATTCTGGAATCAGGATCCTCCTTGCAGGCGCGGATCCAGTCCTGCTGGTGTGAAAGGGTGACCTCGCGCAGACGTGAAGGCACTTCAGGTTTTCTGCCGGAGACAAGGACAGGGTCCTTGCCGTAGCATCCGGTGATCATGATGTCCTTGGTGCCGTAGAAGATGCTGCAGCCTCCGTTCATGTCGAGGTTGAAGCCGGCAGGCAGACCTTCCGGCCTTTCAGGTCTGAAGCCGCCGTCGAACCAGCGGATATCCACCTCAGGAAGGGCGAGTTTCGCCATGTTCTCCCTTGCAGGGAAGGTGAGATGGATCATCTCTGCGCTCGGGCAGCTGTCGGTCAGCAGTTTTGTGGAGCTTGCCTCCACCTTCGTAGGATAACCGAGCTTGAGGCCCTTGAACGGAACGTGCATGATGTGGCAGGCCATGTCGCCCATCGCGCCTGTTCCGAAATCCCACCAGCCGCGGAAGTTCCACGGAGTGTAGATCGAGTTGTAAGGACGCATAGGGGCAGGTCCGATGAAACTTTCCCAGTTGAGGGTGGAAGGAACTTCCTCCACCTTGTCCGGTCTCTCGAGACCCTGCGGCCAGATAGGACGGTCGGTGAAGCAGTCAACTCTCGTGACCTCGCCGATCTCTCCGTTCCAGAGCCATTCAATGGCTTTCTTAGTGCCGGAGAAAGACGCTCCCTGGTTGCCCATCTGGGTGGCCACGCGCATCTTGGCGGCAAGTTTCGTCAGAAGCCTGGCCTCATAGACCGTCAGCGTGAGAGGTTTCTCCACATAGACGTGCTTCCCGGCGGCCATCGCCTGGGCGGCGATGATGGCGTGCGTGTGGTCCGCCGTGGCGACCATCACGGCGTCGGCCTTGTCGAGCATCTCGTCGAACATCACGCGGTAGTCGTTGTACTTCTTGGCCTGAGGGTATTTGTTGAAGACGTGGTCGGCGTACTTCCAGTCGACATCGCAGAGTCCGATGATGTTCTCGGTCTCCATCTCGGCGAGGTCGGCAGCGCCTCGGCCTCCGATGCCCACGCCAAGGATGTTGAGCTTGTCGTTGGCGGCGACCTTCTTCTTGTCCTTCTTCTTAGGCTCCGGGGACTTCTCACCGGCGATGATGATGTTCGGTGCGACCGCCAGACCGGCCGCGACGGCTGTTCCTGTCTTAAGGAAAGAACGTCTTGACATTTCTTTACTCATTTCAGTGTTTTTTTAGTGTATGTGTAAATTTGTTTCAGTGTCATCTTTACAACCGCTAAAAATAGCCATTTTCCGGACAAAAATCAATTTAATTCGCATTAAAATCGTTAAAGTGACGGACGCACAAAAAAACGGCCGGCAGAGGCCGACCGTACATATTCATAAATCCCCCGCCCGGAGGCGGCGGAAGGCTACAGTTCGTCGAAGTCCACGTCGCTGAAGTTCTTGTCCCCGCCCTCTTCAGGCTTCTTCGGCTCTGCGTGCTCAGGCTCGGTGTGCTCCGGCGTGCCGGGCAGAAGGTTCTCCTTCATGTAGGCTACGACCTCGGCCAGACCTTCCTGGAACTTCTCGAAATCTTCTTTGTAGAGGAAAATCTTATGCTTGTCGAAGGTGAAACTGCCGTCCTGCTCCTGTCTGCGCTTGCTTTCGGTGATGGTCAGATAGTAGTCGTTGTTGCCCTTTGTGGTCTTAACGTCAAAGAAATACGTCCTCTTGCCGGCCCTGACGGGTTTGGAGTAGACGTCTTCCGTGTTGCGGTCGGAGTAGTTTGACCGCTCGTAGTCATCTTTGTACATCTTGCGCTGAATGTTTTTGTTATCCGCACAAATTTAAGAAAAATCTGAAATTGTGTGTTATCTTTGCATAAAATTTCGCAACACGAGAAAAACAGCTTCTTAATTATGCTCAACAGAAGAATACTGCGCATCAAAGCCTTCAAGGTTCTGTACAGCTACGCCGAGAATCCGTCGATGACGGCCGCCGAGGCCGAGTCGATGCTGGAGGCCTCCTGCGAGGCGGCAAGGTCCTTGTACCTCTTTATGCTTGACATCATACCTTACCTCACGGCCGAAGCCTTGACGCGCATCGAGAACGCCAAGACCAAATTCGTCCAGACCGAGGAGGAAAGGAACCCTAATCTGAAGTTCACCCGCAACGCCGTGGCGGCCGCTCTCGAGGCCGACCCTGACTTCAGGAAGATCCTCTCCCGCCGCAAACTTTCATGGGAGCCGTACGACGCGCTTGTGCGCTCGGTGTACGATTCCATCTGCTCGAAGGAGTATTTCAAGGAATATATGAACTCCGGCGAGTCTTCCGTAGAGGAGGACTGCAGGCTCTTCATAAAGATTTTCGAGGAGGAGTTCGTGGACAACACGGAACTTGAGAAGATCCTTGAGGACCAGTCCATCCTCTGGTGCGATGACCTCGCATATTCATTGACCGTCTGCTGCGACACCCTGAAGGCGCTCGCGAAGGGACACCGCTGGTCGCTGCCGCCGCTCTACCGCAGCGACATGATGAGTCCCGGGAAGGCGGTTGAGAGCGACAAGTCCTTCATCTACAAGCTGCTGCGCACCGCTTACGCCTGCTACGGCACCTACGCCCCGTTGGTGGCTGCGAACGCCTCGCAGTGGGAGCGCGACAGGCTTTTCGCAACCGACACAGTCCTCATCGTGATGGGTCTGGCCGAGGCGAAGGCGTTCCCTTCGATGCCTCTGCGCGTCACCATCAATGAATATGTCGAAATCTCCAAGTACTACAGCACTCCGAAGAGCAGTTCGTTCGTCAACGGCCTGCTCGACCGCCTCTCGAAGAAATTAATCGAGGAGGGAGATATAGTGAAGACCGAAATTATTTCTTAAATTTGTGGACAACTAACATTTGAATCGCAATGAAAATTCTTGCTATCACACTTCTGCAGGCCGCATCGGCCACAACTCCTGCCCAGCAGCCTACCGGCGCGGGCTGGTCTTTCTGGATCATGATCATCCTTATGTTCGTGATCATGTGGTTCTTCATGATCCGCCCGCAGCGCAAGCAGCAGAAAGAGCTTGAGGCGTTCCGCAACAGCCTCAAGAAGGGCGACAAGGTGGTGACCGCCGGAGGCATCTTCGGGACTGTCGCCGAGATCAACGACAAGACCGCCCTCATCAAGATCGACGGTGAGGTCAAAATCAAGGTTGACAAAGCGAGCCTTCTGCGCGACTACTCACAGGACGCCCCTCAGCAGTAACCTCTGATCCGGCTTGAGGATGTGGAAGGAACGTCTGCATAGACTGATGGGCAAACTGCATCTTGACGGGAGAGACATCTCAGTTTTTCTGATGTCTCTCTTGCTTGCGTTCAGTATATGGCTCATCCACAACCTCTCGCTGGACTATTCGGACACCATCTCGGTGCCGGTCGTGGCAGAATGCGGGATCGAAGGTCATACCGACGTCTCCTCCAACTCGGCCATGGTGGCGGCGAGGTGCCGCACCTCCGGCTTCTCTTTGCTGAAGATCCATCACCAGGCCAAGCGCAAGGCCCTGCGGGTACGCTTCGCGGAGAACGACCTCCACAAGAAGGACGGCGAGACTTTCTACATCACAGCCGCCGAGCTTAGCAACTACGTCACGGACATATTCGGAGACGGAGTCCGCCTGGAGTCGTTCCTTTCTGAAAGCGTGCAGTTCAGGTTCCCTTACGAGAACCACAAGAAGGTGCCTGTGCAGGTCAACCAGATGCTGGACTTCAAGCCTCAGTACATGGCCACGGGACCGGTGCGTCTGCAGCCGGATTCGGTGACCATCTACGGCGAGCCTTTCCATCTGGAGAACATCGACAGGGTCTTCACCAAGGCCTTGGACCTTCACAATCTCAAGTCGAGCGTCCACGGTGCGGTGAAACTCGAGCCTATCTCCGGGGTCAGGATGTCCGAGAAGGAGGTCAACTACTCGCTTGACGTGACCCGTTACGTCGAACTGCGGACCGAAGTCCCGGTCAGTGTCAGGAATCTTCCTGCCGGCAAGAGGCTTTCGGTCTATCCGTCCACCGCCACGGTAGTCTACAAATGCGCTTTCCCGTTGTCGAAAGACCCTACGGAGGAAGTCTCGTTCTACATCGACTACCGCGATTTCGTGAATTCCAGAGGAGGCAAATGCGTCCCTCACGCCTCGAAAGTCACTGACGGCGTGATCGAGTGCACCGTCACTCCTGAGGTGTTTGACTGTGTGGAGGAGGGTTCGCGATGAGGACGGTGGCTGTGACAGGTGGCATCGGCAGCGGCAAGTCAGCCGTCTGCTCCATCCTTTCGGCGAGAGGGATTCCGGTCTATGACTCGGATTCCGCGGCCAAGAGGCTCTACGAAGAGGACGACCAACTGATGGATTCCATCGAGGAGGCGCTTGGCTGCGGCCTCAGGACAGCCGCGGGAGAGGTCGACTATTCCAAGATGGCCTCCATCATCTTCTCGTCCAAGGAGTCGCTCTCGAAGGTCGAGGCTCTTGTGCATCCGGCCGTCCTGCGGGATTTCAAACGGTGGCGTGCGATGCAGGAGGACAGGTTCAGCGGCTCAGGCCGCGCGGACATATTCTTTGGCAATGAGCCTTTCTGCGTCATCGAGTCCGCCATCATCCTTGACAAGCCGGCGTTTCTCGCCGCTGTGGACAAGGTTGTGATGGTCGAGGCTTCGCTCGCGGTGAGGGTCGAAAGGGCCTGCGCCAGGGACGGCGCGCCGAAGGAAAAAGTCATCCAGAGGATAGCGGCCCAGCGTTTCGACCTCTCGAAGGTCGACGCCTTCATCCGCAACGAAGGCACTTTGGAACAATTGCGCGCCGGGACAGACAATGTTTTCGGCTCGCTGGATTTTAGAATAAGGAAATTTTAAATTTTAATGAATATGAAAACAGATCTTTCAAAAATTCTTTCGATAGCAGGTCAGCACGGCCTGTTTGAATATGTCGCCCAGGCCCGCAACGGAGTCATCGTGGAGGCTGTTTCCGACAAGAAACGCACAGTTGCCGACGCCAAGAGCAGGATCACCACTCTCGCCGACATCTCCATCTACACGACCGACGGCGAGCTCAAGCTCAAGGATGTGTTCACAAAGCTGAAGGAGACCCTCGGCGAGGCTGACGCTCCTACATCCAAGGCTTCCGCCGATGAGCTGAAGGCCCTTTTCGCCAAGGCCGTTCCTGAATATGACGGCGACAGATTCTATGTGTCACACATGAAGAAGGTTGTCGACTGGTACAACGAACTCAAGAACCACGCTTCCCTCGACTTCGTCAATCCTGAGGAGGAAGCCGCCGAAGAGTCAGCCGGTACAACTGAAGACAAAGTCAACGAATAGTGAAATCACTGCAGGTCATAACACTGGGATGTTCTAAGAACACGGTGGACACCGAGCGCCTTCTCTATCAGGTGAAGGACGCGTGGCGCATTGTTCCCGAGGACTGGACAGGTCCTGTGGATGTCCTTCTGGTCAACACTTGCGGTTTCATCGGGGACGCCAAGGAGGAATCCGTCCAGGCCGTGCTGGCCGCGGCCGCCCGCAAGAAGGCCGGCGAGGTGGGCAAGCTGATGGTTTTCGGCTGCCTTTCGCAGAGGTACATGTCCCAGCTGCCGGACCTTATTCCTGAAGTGGACAACTGGTTCGGAGCGAGGGACTTGTCGCCTGTCGTCAAGGCTCTCGGCTGCGAGCCGTGCGACCTGCCGCTCAGGCGGAGGACCGATGACCACGCCTACGCCTATCTGAAGATCTCCGAGGGCTGCGACCGCAGGTGCGCCTACTGCGCCATCCCGTTCATCAGGGGAGCGCATCGTTCAGTGCCGATGGAGGCTCTCGTGAAAGAGGCCGAGGCCTTGGCCGCGTCCGGAGTGAAGGAACTCATCCTGATCGCCCAGGACACGACCTTCTACGGTCTTGACCTTTACCACCGCCGCGCTCTGGCCGACCTGCTGAGGGCGCTTTCCAAGGTGGACGGCATCGAGTGGCTGAGGATCCACTACTCCTATCCGGCCGATTTCCCTGAGGATGTTCTCGATGAGATGGCTGTCAATCCTAAGGTCTGCAAGTACCTCGACATCCCTCTCCAGCACATCTCCGACAAGGTGCTCGACAAGATGCACCGCAATGTGGACGGGGCCTGGACAAGGGCTCTTGTCCGCAGGATGCGAGAGCAGGTGCCCGGAGTGGTGCTGCGCACGACGATGATCGTGGGCCATCCGGGGGAGGGCAAGAGAGAGTTCGCCGAACTTCTGGACTTTGTCCGCGAGGCGAAGTTCGAACGGCTCGGTGCGTTTAAATATTCAGAAGAGGAAGGCACTTTCGGAGCGGCCAACTACCGCGACTCAGTGCCGAAGAAGGAGAAGGAACGCAGGCTCTCCGAACTGATGCAGGTCCAGAAGGATGTCTCGCTCGCCTTCAACCAGTCGAGGGTAGGCTCTGTCGAGAAAGTCCTTGTGGACGACTTCGCCGACGGGGTTCTTGTCTGCAGAAGCCAGTACGAGAGTCCGGAGGTGGACGGCGAGATCGTCGTCAGGTATGATCCTGCGGATTTCGGCGGCAGACCGGCCGAGGAGATCCGCGGCTCTTTCATCGAAGTCAGAATCACGGGGGCCGATGAGTATGACCTCATCGCCGAGCCTGTGAAGCAATGATCCGGAACGCTTTCCCTTGATCGAGACGGCCTTCCGGCGGGATATTAAATAAAGGGATTATGAAAAAGACTTCTGTATTGGTTTTGGCATCCGCGGCCATTCTGGCTCTCGCGTCCTGCGCCCCGCAGGCGTTCGTCGTGAGTCCGGAGATGCGCTGCCCTTCAAAATCCGGCCTTAATCTGGCCGGCAAATCGATGGCTGTCGTCTACCTTACCGACGGCAACCCGAGGTCGGAGGCTTTCAACGCTTCCGCCGCCGCAGGCTTTGCCGGGAGGCTTGAATCTGACTATTTCGGCGGAGCGCAGGAGATTGAACTCTTCACCGCCCGGACCGGAGACGGAGTGGAGTATGCCTCGAAGGACTCGCTGGTCAGCCTTGTGCTGGAGACCGGCAAGGATGTCGTCTTCCTGATGGACATCCCTGAGCTGGGAATCCCTGCCGTCAAGGATCCGGTGAAGGTCGTAGGAGAGAAGATGCCGGCCGATTCGGCCTACGTCTCGACAGCCTCCATCCCGTTCACCACCAAGATATTCGTCTACGATTCGATGGACAAGGAGGACAGGGTCCGCGGCTATTCGGGAACCCGCAGCTTCAATGTGGAAGTCTACAACGACGGCAAGACCTCGAAGGAACAGATCATCGGCAAGGTATGGAAGAATGTCGATTCAGGGGCCGAGAAGGCCGGCTTCGCCGCCGCCGCGTCGTTCCTGTCGACCTGGAAGGCCGATGAGTTCTATGTCATCTACTATGACGCATCGGAAAGGGCCTGGGACACCGGGGCCGAGTACGCTTACGCCTCCAAATGGAAGGAGGCCATCGGCCAGTGGATGACGCTTCTCCAGTGTTCCAACACCGAGAAGAAGGCCTGCGCCGCCTACAACATCGCTCTCGGCTGCTTCATGTCCGGACAGCCGGCTCTCGCCATCGAATGGCTTGACCGTTCGGACAGCTATATGCCGGTCAGCCTCTCGACGAATCTCAGAACAAAAATCACCTATTACACAGGACAATGACGAACACATTTGATGTCATCATAGTTGGAGGCGGCATCACCGGGGCCGGAACGGCCAGGGACTGCGCCTTGAGGGGACTTAAGGTCCTGCTTATCGAACGATTCGACATAGCCACGGGAGCGACAGGAAGGAACCACGGCCTGCTCCACAGCGGGGCCCGCTATGCGGTCACAGACCGCGAGTCCGCCACGGAATGCATCAAGGAGAATCTGACACTCAAGAAGATAGCCAGACATTGCGTGGATGACACCTCAGGTTTGTTCATCACTCTTCCGGAGGACGACCTGGCCTACCAAGACACTTTCGTGAAGGCCTGTCTGGCCGCCGGGATCGAGGCGGAGGTGATCAGCCCGAAGGAGGCTCTCAAGATGGAGCCGTCCGCCAATCCGAGCCTTATCGGGGCCGTGAAAGTGCCTGACGGTTCGGTGGATCCGTTCCGCCTTTGCGCCTCGAACGTGTTCGACGCCAAGATGCACGGAGCGAAAATCCTTGTATATTCAGAAGTCACGGAGTTCATCAAGGATGGTGACACCATCAAGGGAGTGAGGGTGCTGGACCGTCACAGCGGGACGGTGTCTGACTATTATGCCCCCGTCACCGTCAACGCCGGCGGCATCTGGGGTCACCATATCGCCGAGATGGCCGGGGCCAACATCAGCATGTTCCCTGCCAAGGGCGCTCTGCTGATTTTCGCCCACAGGGTGAACAGCGTGGTGCTGAACCGTTGCCGCAAGCCGGCAAACGCCGACATCCTTGTGCCGGGCGACACTGTCTGCGTCATCGGAACCACTTCGACAAGAGTCCCTTACGAGGAGTGCGACCATCTGAAGGTCACTCCGGACGAGGTCGACCTTCTGCTGACGGAGGGAGCGAAACTCGCCCCTTGCCTCGCCCAGACCCGTGTGCTGAGGGCTTATGCCGGAGTCCGTCCGCTCGTGTCCGCCGACAACGACCCTACCGGACGAAACATCAGCCGCGGCATCGTCTGTCTTGACCACGAGAGCCGTGACGGAATCAAGGGCTTCATCTCCATCACCGGAGGCAAACTGATGACTTACAGGCTGATGGCCGAGCAGGCCGCCGATGCTGTCTGCCGGAAACTCGGCCACGGTGTCGCCTGTGTAACGGCCGACACCCCGCTTCCGGGATCGGAAAAGGGAGGCATCGAGGATGTGTCGAAAAGCATCTGGAGCGTGCCTACTATGGTCCAGAAAGCTTCCGCGGGACGTTTCGGAACTCAGGCGGCGAAGTTTGATTTCAACGGAGAAGAGAAGAGCAGCCTTGTCTGCGAGTGCGAGGAGGTTTCGGTGGCCGAGGTCGACTCGGCGATCGAGAATCTCGACGTGAGCAATCTCGTGGACCTGCGCCGCAGGACGCGTTTCGGAATGGGCACCTGCCAGGGCGAACTTTGCGCGTGCAGGGCCGCCGGCCGTCTGGCAAAGGCGAGGAAGTGCGCCTCGAAGGCCCGCGCTGACCTGAAATCCTTCCTGAACGAAAGATGGAAGGGAATGTACCCGGTGGCCTGGGGAGAGACTCTGCGGGAGTGCGCCTACACCCAGTGGGTTTATTCTGAGGTACTTGGCATTGATGAAGAAATATAGAAACGGAGACTTATGATAGAATTTGACGTTGTCCTGATCGGCGGTGGGCTTTCATCCCTCGTCTGCGGCATAAAATTGCAGAAAGCCGGACTCAGATGCATGATCGTGTCTGCCGGCCAGAACGCCCTGCATTTCTCATCCGGAGCCTTCGGGCTGCTCGGGCGGATGCCGGGCGGCGAGGCTGTCAGCGACCCGATGTCGGCGATACCTTCCCTGCCTGCAGGGCATCCATATTCAAAGATAGGAGCTGAAAAGGTTTCTGAATATGCCGCCTCGACCCCCGGTTTCTTCGCTTCCTGCGGGGTGAGCTTGCGTCCGGCAGGGGAGAACGGCAACGGCTTCCGCCTGACGGGACTCGGCACTCTGAAGCCGGCCTGGCTGGTGATGGACGAAGTCGCCACGCTTGCATCAAAGGATGAGAAGATCGGACGGAAAGCCCTGATCGTCAATTTCTCCGGCTTTCTGGATTTCAACACGGCCTTCATCGCCGAGAGCTTTGAGAAGAGGGGAGTGGAGTGCAGGATCGAGAGCGTGAAGATGGACGAGGTCGAAATTCTGAGGAAGAATCCTTCCGAGATGCGTTCGGTCAACATAGCCCGCGTGGTGGACAACGAGAAGAACTGGAAGCGGTTCGGGCATCTGGTGCAGGAACTCATTGACGGCGAGGATGTAGTGGTTCTGCCGGAGGTCTTCGGACTGGAGAACCCTTCCGTGCCTGGGTGGATCAGCCAGATGATCTCCGCCAAGGTGCTGTTCCTCGGGACGACACCTCCGTCCGTGCCTGGAATCCGCACTCAGAAACTGCTCAAAAAGGCTTTCGAGAATGCCGGCGGCACTTTTCAGGCCGGCGACGAGGCCCTCGACCCTTGCTTCGAGGACGGCAGAGTCAAAAGCATACGGACTGCCAATCTCGGCTCGGTCCGCATCGGGGCGAAGGCGTTCGTGCTGGCCAGCGGCAATCTGTTCGGCAAGGGGCTTGTGTCCTCTCCGGACAAGGTGGTCGAACCTGTCTTCGGTCTGGATGTGGACTGCCCGGCGCGGAGGGGCGACTGGTACAGCGAGGACTTTTTCGCCGGCCAGAAGTTCACGGCTTTCGGCGTGAAGTCCGACGGGAAATTCCATCCGTACAAGGACGGCGTCGCTGTCCCGAACCTTTACGTGATCGGCTCGGAGGTCGGCGGCTGCTCTCCGCTCGAGGAGGGAAGCGGTGCCGGCGTGGCGGTGATGACGGCCTTCAGCGCGGCTGATTCCATACTTGAAAACAAATAGGAGGATTTACGAATATGCAGGAGAATATGCAGGAGAAGAACATCAGTTTCAACAATTTCGAGCAGTGCATAAAATGCACGGTCTGCACGGTCTATTGCCCTGTGGTCGCCGTGAATCCTTCTTATCCCGGACCGAAGCAGGCCGGACCGGACGGGGAACGTCTCCGTCTGAAGAACGGCTATTTCTTCGATGAGAACCTGAAGTACTGCATGAACTGCAAACGCTGCGAGGTGGCCTGTCCTTCAGGCGTGAAGATCGCCGACCTGATCCATTCGGCCCGCCGCCGCTACAGCAGGAAGACCCCAGGCGTCCGTGACCGTATTCTTGCCTCGACCGACTTCATGGGCAAGATGGCCAGGCCTTTCGCCCCGGTCGTCAACGCCGTGATGGCCACGAAGCCTGCGAAGGCCCTTATGGACGCCACCCTGAAAATCGACGCCCACAGGACTTTCCCGAAGTACCAGTTCAAGGGATTCGAGTCCTGGTTCAAGAACGAGGCTGAAAAGAAACAGACTGCATATTCAAAACAGGTCGCTTTCTTCCACGGCTGCTCGACCGAGTTCCAGCAGCCCGAGGTGGGCAAGGCTTTCGTCGCCGTGATGAACGCCGTCGGCTACGGGGTGCGGCTTCTGGACGAGAAATGCTGCGGTGTGGCGATGATGAGCAACGGACTTTGGAAAGGGGCGGAGAAGCACGCCAGGCACAACATCTCAGTCTTTGAAAAGGCTGTTGCCGAGGGGCTTCCGATCGTGGCCGCCTCCTCCACCTGCGTGTTCACGATGAGGGATGAATATCCCGACGTGCTGTCCGTCGACAATTCCGCCGTGAGGGACAGCATAACCCTCGTGGAGAAATTCCTCTTCGAACTGCTCGACTCGGGCAAGGTCAAGCTTGTCTTCAAGGATGACTACCGGGCCAGGATAGCCTACCATATTCCTTGTCACGTGGAGAAGCTCGGATGGAGCATATTCACCAAGGCTCTGATAGGGATGATTCCTGGGGTGTCGCTGACGGTTCTGGAAAGCGGATGTTGCGGAATGGCAGGTACTTACGGCTTCAAGAAGGAGAACTACGCCTACTCGCAGGAGATCGGCCGTCCGGTGTTTGAGAGGATCCGGGCCGCGGCTCCGGATTTCGTCTGCAGCGAGTGCGAGACCTGCAAG
>CAVJKE010000010.1:0-16668 GCA_963649695.1 bacterium | reverse complement strand
CCTAAATCCCCTTCCTCGGGAAGGGGACTTGCTCCGTCACTGTCGTGACGGGAAACAAGGTGTTCCGCACTTGCGGAACTTAACTTGCAAAGTTACTGTTTTTCCGTATCTTCCACAAATCTGCGAGGCGGGACGGGCATAAATTCGGAAAGATAATCCGTTTTATGGATTTTTTTGTTTAACTTTGAAAGCGCGGCGACGGCCGCCTTTCCGACCCTCGGGAAGGCCTTCCGGGACCGCCAGGACACAATTCGTGCTATGGGAAAAGACAAAACTTGGATTTATGACACCGACCCGTACCTCAAGCCCTACCAGGAGGCTATAGAGGCGCGGCATAAAAGGATTCTCGAGGCCAGGAAAAAGATAGTGGGCAGCGATGACGGAAGTCTCGCTTCCAGCGTCAACAACCATCTCTACTACGGTCTGCACAAGCAGGAGGACGGCTCGTGGGTGATCCGTGAGTGGGCCCCCGACGCGAGCAGGATCTACCTTGTCGGCGAGTTCAACAACTGGAAACGGACCTCGGCCTATGAACTGAGGCCGGCCGGGGCCGGCAACTGGGAACTCCGTCTCGCCCCTATGTTCCTCAGCCACGGCGAACTCTACAAGCTCTTCATCGAATGGCCCGGAGGCGGGGGCGAACGGATTCCCGCCTACTGCACGAGGCTCGTGCAGGATCCGGTCACCAAGGTCTTCTGCGCCCAGGTCTGGGATCCCGCGGAACCATATTCGTGGAAACACGACAAGGTGCTGCGCCGGCCGCATCCCCTGATCTACGAATGCCACATCGGGATGAGCTCGGAGGAGCGGAAGGTGGCCTCTTTCAGCGAGTTCCGGCAAAATGTGCTGCCGAGGGTCAAGAAACTCGGCTACGACACCCTCCAGATAATGGCCCTCCAGGAGCATCCGTACTACGGCTCTTTCGGCTACCAGGTGTCCAATTTCTTCGCCCTCAGCTCCCGTTTCGGAACGCCGGAGGAGTTCAAGGAACTGGTTGACACGGCCCACGGGATGGGGATAGCCGTCGTGATGGACATCGTGCAGTCGCACAGCTCGGCCAACGTGGACGAGGGCCTGGGGCTGTTCGACGGCCGCGAGGACCTCTATTTCTACAAAGGAGAGCAGGGCCATCATCCGGCCTGGGGGTCGAGATGCTTTGACTACGGCAAGGACGAGGTCGTGCGTTTCCTCCTCAGCGACTGCAAGTTCTGGCTGGAGGAGTACCATCTGGACGGCTTCCGTTTCGACGGCGTGACCAGCATGCTCTACTGGGACCACGGACTCGGGAAGGACTTCGTCGGCTACGAGCCTTATTTCGACTCCGGAGTGGACGAGAACGCTGTGACCTACCTCGCCCTCGCCAACATGCTCATCCGGGAGATCAGGCCGCAGGCCGTCACCATAGCCGAGGATGTCAGCGGAATGGCGGGCCTGGCCGCGCCGTTCGAGGCCGGCGGAGTCGGCTTCGGCTTCAGGATGGCTATGGGAGTCGCCGACCACTGGATCAAGTGGATAAAGGAGAAGGCGGACGAGCAGTGGAGTCCAGGGGAGATCTGGTACGAACTCACCAACAAGCGTGCGGACGAGAAGACCATCAGCTACGCGGAGTGCCACGACCAGGCTCTTGTTGGGGACAAAACCCTGATTTTCAGGCTCATAGACAAAGAGATGTACTTTTCTATGAATATGCAGTCGTCCAATCCGGTCGTGGACAGGGGAGTGGCGCTGCACAAGCTGATCCGTCTCGTCACCCTGGGCACGGCCGGCGACGGGTATCTCAATTTCATGGGCAACGAGTTCGGCCATCCGGAATGGATAGACTTCCCGCGTGAGGGCAACGGCTGGAGTTACGAACACGCCCGGAGAATGTGGTCTCTGGCGGACAACGGACTGCTCCGCTACCACTGTCTGCAGGACTTCGACTCGGCGATGGTGCATCTTGTAAAACGATATGCCACGCTTGGCGCAAGGCCTGAGCTCCTGAGAGCGGATGAAGAAAAGAAAATCTTGATATTCAAGCGTAAAAGCCTTATCTTTGCGCTGAATTTCAATCCTGTGGAATCGTTCGCCGACTACGCTTTCCCGGCTCCTGCCGGAAATTACGTGAAGGTGCTTGATTCCGACGAGGCGAGGTTCGACGGGTTCTCGAGGCTGGAGAATGACGGGGAGCATCTGACTGTGGATGGCCTCCTGAGTCTCTATCTTCCGAGTCGTTGCGCCATTGTGCTTAAGGACAAAAACGCTTAAGACAAGATATTGATTGAAATATTAATACATTAACCGAATATGGCTTTTTTGAAGTTCAACAAGTCTGAATTGGTCAACCTTTCATATTCATTGAAAAGGGAGATCATCTGCGCCAACAAGACAGGTGCTTACTGCAACACCTCGATCGTGACGTGCAACACAAGACGCTACCACGGCCTTCTGGCCGTGCCGGTTGACGCTTTCGGCGGGAAGAAGCATCTGCTGCTGTCCTCCCTCGACGAAAGCCTCATCCTGAACGGGAAGCGGTTCAATCTCGGTATCCACTGCTACGGAAGCCTCTATGAACCTAGAGGCCACAAGTACATAGTCGATTTCGAGGCCGATCCCGTGCCTAAAATCACCTACAAGGTCGGAGAGGTGGTGTTCACCAAGAGCATCCTTCTCGTACCTGACGCAGACCAGGTCATAATCCGCTTCGAGCTTGTCAAGGCTCCGGCCAAAGTCGACCTTCTGCTCACACCGTTCCTCGCTTTCCGCGACATCCACGCCCTGACGCAGGAGAACCCTAACGCCCGCACGGAGGGCTGGGAGATCCCTAACGGAATGGCGTTCAACCTTTATGAAGGATTCCCGGACCTTAACCTGCAGTTCAACACCAAGGACGTGGCCTTCGGGCCGTCCCCTTGCTGGTACAAAGGCGTGACCTACTCAGACGAGTACCGCCGCGGCTTCGAGTGCAAGGAGGACCTTTACGTTCCGGGCGGTTTCAAGGTCGGGATGAAGCCGGGCGACGTCGTGATGTTCTCGGCTTCGGTTGAGAACGTGGCTCCGGCCGGCCTGAAGAGGAAATTCGACTCCTATGTGGCCAAGGCCGCGAAGATCACCACCAGACGAGGCCAGATCGAGCGTTGCGCCGACCTGCTCAAGCAGGACAGGGGCGGCCACAAGATGATCACGGCCGGATTCTCCTGGCTCTACACCGGCCTTCTGAGGGAGACCCTGGAAGCCCTTCCGGGACTCACGCTCTACGCCGACGGTGACAAGGCCGAGTTCGAGGAGATCCTCGACAACCTGATCGCCGACAACGAGGAACGCCTCTTCCACAGGACAACCCAGGTCGAGGCTCCGCTCAGACTCGCCGGCGCGCTGAGGCGCTACATTGAATTCGGCGCCGACGCCAAGACGGTCTGGACAAAGTACGGTCCGACCCTCAAGGGTATTCTTGAAAGTTATCTCCCCGGCCGCAGGGCCGAGGTGGCTATGCAGCCGGACGGCCTTCTCTGGGCCCAGCTTGACCATTGGGCGCTCTCCTGGATGAACGCCTACATCAACGGCGAGCCTGTGACCGAAAGGGCCGGCTACCAGGTCGAGACCAACGCTATGTGGTTCCAGTCCATCCTGTTCGCCGTCACGATGGAGCGCAGGTTCGCTCCCGACAGCGCCTTCCTGAAGGATTGGACACGCATCCTCGAACTTGTGCGCGCCAATTTCCAGCCGACGTTCTGGAACGCCTCCGCCGGCTTTCTCGCCGACTATGTCGACAACGCCGGCCAGCATCTCGAAGTACGCCCGAACATGCTCTACGCCCTTGTGGGCGAGGATATTCCTGTCGATCCTGAAGTCGCCCGCAAGGTGATGCAGGTCGTCGACAACGAGCTGGTGACAAGAAGGGGCATCCGCACCCTCTCGCCGCGCCACGTCGAGTACAAGGGTGTCTATGAAGGCTCCCAGACCGAAAGGGACCTCGCCTACCACAACGGCAGCACGAGGCCTTCGCTGCTCGCCCCTTACTGCGAGATCTGCTTCAAGATGAAGGGGCCTGCCTTCCTGATGAAGGCGCAGTGGCTGACCAAAGGCCTCTACGAGGACCTGAACAAGCACGGAGTCGGAGCGTTCGCGGAACTGTACGACGGCGACCCGCCTCACGAGCCTCACGGCGCGATCTCATCCGCGCTGAGCACCGCCGCCCTGCTTGAAGTCGACTACCTTATGAACAAATACACGGAGGAGTAGGAATATGCGAGTTCTAATGTTTGGATGGGAGTTCCCTCCACACATCGCCGGTGGCTTGGGCACAGCCTGCTACGGCATTGTCAAAGGATTGGCTTACAACGGAGTGCAGACTCTGTTCGTGATGCCTTCCGCCTCGGGAGACGAGGACCAGAGCTCTGCCAGGATCATCAACGCCAGCGATGTGCCGGTGCTGTCCACGGCTTCGACCGTGGATGAGTTCCTCGACAAAGTCAAGTTCGTCCGCGTCGGCTCGAACATGATCCCTTATGTCACGCCTGAGGAGTTCCACGACATGGTCGAGTCGGAACGCCGTCTTCAGAGCGAGAACCTGACCAAATGCGTCGGGAAGAAATTCCGTTTCTCGGGCCGTTACGGCTCGAATCTGATGGAGGAGGTCGCCCACTACGCCATGGTCGGCGGCACGATCGCTATGGAACACAAGGATGAGTTCGACATCATCCACGCCCACGACTGGCTGACCTATCTGGCCGGCATCGCCGCCAAGGAACTGACCGGCAAGCCTCTGGTCGTCCACGTCCACGCCACGTCCTTCGACCGCGGCACTGAGGACCAGATCGACACGAGGGTCTATGACATCGAGAAGAGGGGAATGATGGCCGCCGACAGGGTTATCGCCGTCAGCGACCTCACCAGAAACATAGTCATCAACAAGTACGGGATCGACCCTGCTAAGGTCGTGACCCTCCACAACGCCGTCGATTTCAGCGGCCGCGCGGACATCAAGGTCGAGAGGGGAGTGCGCGACAAGGTCGTCACCTTCCTCGGCCGCATCACCTTCCAGAAAGGTCCTGAATATTTCATCGAGGCCGCCGCGAAGGTTCTGAAGAGGACTTCCAACGTGCGTTTCGTGATGGCCGGAAGCGGAGACATGATGAACCGCTGCATCCGTCACGTCGCCAGGCTGGGAATCTCGGACAGGTTCCATTTCACCGGCTTCCTCCGCGGGGCAGAGGTCCAGAAGATGTTCGCTATGTCGGATGTCTACATCATGCCGTCGGTCTCCGAGCCGTTCGGCATCTCTCCTCTTGAGGCTATGCGTACCAACGTGCCGGCCATCATCTCGAACCAGTCGGGAGCCGCCGAGGTGCTGAAGTACGCCTTCAAGGTCGATTTCTGGGATGTCGACGCCATCGCCGACGACATTTACGCGCTGCTCAATTACCCGGCCCTCGCCAAGTTCGCCTCCAAGCAAGGCTACGATGAGGTCAACCGGCTCAAATGGAACATCGCCACAGCAAAACTTAAGAATATCTACGAATCAGTTGTAAACAATAAATAAGGGAAGCAGTTATGAAAAAGAACATTTGCCTGTATTTCCAAGTGCATCAGCCTACGAGGCTGAGACAGTACCGGTTCTTCGACATCGGTAAGGATTCCCATTACTATGATGATTTCGCTGACAGGACCATCCTCCGCAGGATAGCCGAGCGATGCTATATTCCTATGAACAACCTGCTGCTTGACCTCATCAAGAAGCACGGCGGCGACTTCAAGGTAACCTTCTCCATCACTGGCTCCGCTCTGGAGCAGTTCGACAGGTACGCGCCTGAGGTGATCGAGAGTTTCCGTCAGCTGGCCCAGACAGGTTGCGTGGAATTCCTCGGCGAGACCTACTACCATTCTCTCGCCTCGCTCTCCAATTTCGGTGAGTTCAAGCATCAGGTGGAGAAGCATTCCGCAGCCATTGAGAGGTACTTCGGAGTGAAGCCTACAGCCTTCAGGAACACCGAGCTGGTGTACTCCGACGCCATCGGCAAGGATGTCTACGACCTGGGCTTCAAGGTGATGCTGACCGAGGGCGCCCGCCATATACTTGGTTGGAAGAGTCCAGGATACATCTACACCGACCCGGTGCAGAAGCATCTGAAACTGCTGCTGCGCAACTATTCGCTCAGCGATGACATCGCGTTCCGTTTCTCAGACAAGGGCTGGAGCGACTGGCCTCTGACCGGCGAGAAGTACCTGTCCTGGCTCAAGGCAGCCGACGGCGACATCGTGAACCTCTTTATGGACTACGAGACCTTCGGCGAGCATCAGAAAGAGGCTTCCGGCATCTTCGACTTCATGCGCTACCTTCCGGAACTTGTCCTGAACGACGGCTCGTTCGAGTTCACGACTCCGACCCAGGCCGCGAGAAAGCTCAAGCCTATCGCCGAGATTGAGGTGCAGGACCCTGTCTCCTGGGCTGACGAGGAGAGGGACGTGACCGCCTGGTTGGGCAACGAACTGCAGCAGGATGCGTTCAACAAACTCTATGACCAGGCCGAGAAACTCGCCATCCTCAACGATCCGGTCCTCTGGGAGGATTTCGGACATCTGCAGGAGAGCGACCATCTCTACTATATGAGCACCAAGTTCTTCTCCGACGGAGAGGTACACGGTTACTTCAATCCTTACAACACGCCTTATGAGGCCTTCATCAACTATATGAATGTCCTCAGCGACTTCATCATCAGGATCGACGACGCGATGACGACGAGAGAGAAGACCGTCCCTGCCGCCGCTCCTAAGGCCGCCAGGAAGGCCGCGGTGAAGAAGACCGCCGCCAAGGCCGTCGAGGCAGCTCCGGAAGTCGCCGAGAAGGCTGAAGCCGGAAAGAAGAAGACCGCCAAGGCCGCTCCGAAGAAGGCTGCTGCAAAGACCGCCAGAAAGACGGCCGGGACACCGAAGAAGACAACGGCCAAAAAGAAATAACGAAAGTTCCGCTCATAGCGGAACTTTATAATGAATAATGTAAATGACAAACGAACTGACGAATCCAGACTACTTGTTCGAGGTCAGTTGGGAAGTGTGCAACAAGGTGGGCGGCATCTACACCGTCATAGCCACCAAGTCTCTTTATCTTAAGAGCCAGCTGCACAAGCACCACATCCTGATCGGACCGGATGTCTGGATGAACACCGAAAGCAATCCTGATTTCATCGAGGATTCACATCTTTACAGCCTGTGGAAGGCACAGGCCGCCTCTGAAGGAATCAGGGTGCGCATCGGAAAATGGAACGTTCCCGGGAAGCCGACGGCTATCCTCGTGGATTTCAAACAGTTCCTTACCGAACAGAACTACATTCTGACCAAATACTGGGAACGGTTCCAGGTGGATTCCCTCACCGGAAACTGGGACTACAAGGAGAACTTCCTCTTCGGCTACGCCGCCGGCAAGGTCATCGAGAGCTTCAGGAACTTCAATCTGAGCGCCTCCGACAAGGTCGTGGCGCAGTTCCATGAATGGCAGACCGGGGCCGGACTGCTTTACCTGAAGTACAAGCAGCTCCCTGTGGCTACCGTCTTCACGACCCACGCCACCGTGGTCGGCCGCTGCGTCGCCGGCAACAATCTCCCGCTCTACGACTCGATGTCGCTCTACGACGGAGACCAGAAGGCAAGGCAGTTCAACGTGCTGGCCAGACATTCGCTCGAAAAGAAATCAGCCCAGAACGCCGACATATTCACCACCGTGAGCGAGATCACCGCGAAGGAGTGCGAGCGCTTCCTTGAAAGGAAGGTGGATGTCGTGACGCCGAACGGCTTCGAGAACAGCTTCACCCCCGCGACTGACGAGGAATATTCAGAAAAACGCCGCGCGGCGAGAGCGAAGCTGATCGAGGTGGCCACCGCGATGTCGGGGGAAGAGGTCTCCAAGGACGCTGTCCTCATCGGCATAGGCGGCCGCTACGAGTACCGCAACAAAGGCATCGATGTCTTCATCGACGCGCTGAAAAAACTGGACGAGACCGACCCGCAGGGCAGGGACATCCAGGCCTTCATCATGATCCCTTCCGGCCACAACGGCGCGGACAAGGAGCTTGTCGCGAAGCTCGGCGGCAACGGCTCGGACTACACCACCCAGGTCTCCCACTATCTGATGGACACTGAATATGATGTCGTGACCCGCAGGTTCAAGGAGCTGGGCTTCAACAATGCCAAGGGCAGCCGCGTGAAGGTGTACTTCATCCCGTCCTACCTCAACGGCTCTGACGGAGTCTTCAACATGAAGTACTACGACCTTCTGGTCGGACTTGACCTGACGATGTTCCCGTCCTACTACGAGCCTTGGGGCTACACTCCGCTGGAGAGCCTTGCGTTCAGGATTCCTTCCCTCACCACCGACCTTTCCGGCTTCGGCCTCTGGGTGATGTCGCATTACGGCAAGGAGCATCCGGGCCTGAAGGTCATCCACAGGAACGACTCGAACTACTTCGAGGTCGTGGACGGTGTCGTGGACAGGATCAAGGAGATCGCCTCGCTTGACGACGACGGCCGCGCGGCCTACATGGCCTCGGCCAAGGACATCTCCACGATAGCCCTGTGGGAGAACCAGATAAAGTATTACCAAGAAGCGTATTCCAAGGCGATCGACAAGGTGGTCGAGGCCAAAGGCGCTTTCCCTGAAGAACTTAAAATAGACAAAGCAGTGACTTACAAGAAGATAGAGATAAACGACCCTACCTGGAAGAGCGTGATGGTTGTGCGCCATCTCCCTAAGGCGATTTCAGGACTTGAGACCCTTTCGCAGAACCTCTGGTGGTGCTGGAACGAGTCCGCCAAATCCCTTTTCAAATCCATCGACCCGGAGATCTGGCATCAGACAGGCCACAACCCGATGGCCTTGCTCGACACCGTGAGCCTCAAGAGGTTCAAGGCCCTCGCCAAGGATTCAGCCTTCGTGGCCTCCCTCACGGCCGTTATGGACGAGTTCAACGCCTATATGGCCCTGAAATCTGAAAGGAAGGAGCCGTCCATCGGCTATTTCTGTATGGAATACGGTCTTGACACCTCGCTCAAGATCTACTCCGGCGGTCTGGGCATCCTTGCCGGTGACTACCTCAAGGAGACGAGCGACATGAACGTCAACCTCGTGGCCGTGGGTCTGCTTTACCGCTACGGCTATTTCACGCAGATCATCACCGGACAGGGCGAGCAGGTCGCCCGCTATGACGCGCAGGACTTCACCAGGATTCCTGCCCAGCCTGTGATGGACGCGGCCGGCAACTGGATGACCACCAGTGTGGAATTCCCTGGCCGTACCCTCACCGCGAGGATCTGGAAGGTGGCTGTCGGCCGCACCGACCTCTATCTGCTTGACACCGACTATGAGGCCAACACTCCTGAGGACCGTCAGGTGACCTATCACCTCTACGGCGGCGACTGGGAGAACCGTCTTAAGCAGGAGCTGCTTCTGGGTGTCGGCGGCATCAGGGCCCTCCGCAAGCTCGGACTCAATCCGACTATCTACCATTGCAACGAAGGACACGCCGCGTTCACGGGTCTTGAGAGACTCCGCGAGTACATCCAGGATGACAATCTTGATTTCGAGGAGGCACTCGAGGTCGTCAGGGCTTCGTCTCTGTTCACGACCCACACCCCTGTGCCTGCAGGCCACGACGCGTTCGACGAGGGCCTTCTCCGCAAGTACATCGGCCACTATCCTCAGCGCCTGAAGGTCGACTGGGAGACGATGATGGGTCTGGGCAAGGTCAACGGCAACGATGTGAACGAGAAGTTCTCGATGAGCTTCCTCGCCGCCAACCTCTCTCAGAACGTCAACGGTGTCTCGATGCTCCACGGCGATGTCAGCAAGGACATCTTCAGCAAGATCTACCCGGGTTACCTTCCAGAGGAGCTTTTCATCAGCTATGTCACCAACGGTGTCCACTATCCTACCTGGACGGCCGCCGAGTGGAAGCAGGTGCACGCCAAGGTCTTCGGCCCTGAGTTCGCCACCCACCACTACGACAAGTCCTGCTTCGAGGGCATCTACAAGATCGATGACTCCGAGATCTGGGAGACCCGCAAGGTCCTGAAGAAGAAGCTGATAGACATTGTCAAGGAAAGAATCGCCGATTCTTCCCTCTGCAACCACTATTCTCCGAGCCAGATCGTGGCCATCAAGGAGAATCTCCGCGACGACGTGCTGACGATCGGTTTCGCCCGCCGTTTCGCGACCTACAAGCGAGGCACCCTTCTGTTCACCGACCTCGACAGGCTCGACGCTATCGTGAACGATCCTGAGCATCCAGTGCAGTTCCTGTTCGCCGGCAAGGCCCATCCTGCCGACAAGGCCGGCCAGGACCTCATCAAGAGGATCATCGAGATCTCCAAGCAGGACCGCTTCCTCGGCAAGATCGTCTTCGTCCCTGGCTACGACATCACCCTCGCCAAGAGGCTCGTGCAGGGAGTGGACGTGTGGATGAACAACCCTACCAGGCCGCTCGAGGCTTCCGGAACGTCCGGAGAGAAGGCTTCGATGAACGGTGTGATGCACTTCTCCGTGCTTGACGGATGGTGGGTCGAGGGCTACAAGCCGGGCGCCGGCTGGGCTCTTCCGCAGGAGCGCGCCTACGATGACCAGCACTACCAGGACGAACTCGACGCCGCGACGATCTACACCATCATCGAGAACGAGATCGCCTCTGCCTACTACGATGTCGACAAGAACCTCGGACTCTCTCCGACCTGGGTCGGCTACATCAAGAACACGATCGCCCAGGTGGCCGACAACTTCACCACGAACAGGATGCTCACAGACTACTGCGACCAGTACTATGTCCCTCAGTCAGAGCGTACCGACAACATCGTGGCCGATGACTTCAAGATGGCGAGGAACCTTGCCGCCTGGAAGAAGAAGATGCGTCGCGGCTGGTTGGACATCCAGGTTGTCTCCCAGACCAACCCTGATCCGTCCTTCAGCCTCTCGGACACCAACTCTATGGTTTCCGAGGTCGTTCTGAATCTCGGTGACATCTCTCCTGAGGATGTCGGGGTCGAGATGCTTTTCGCCACGACCGACATCAAGCACCAGCTCCACATCCAGGAGTGCTGCCAGTACGAGGTGGTCGAGTCCAACGACGGAGTGGCCAGGTACAGGGCCAGCATCCAGCCTGACAAGACCGGAATGTACCAGGTGGCGATAAGAATGTATGCTAAGAATCCACTTTTGCCTCACAGGCAGGATTTTGAACTAGTGAAATGGTTATAGCTACCGGTTTCTTTGACGGTGTCCACATCGGGCACCGTTTTGTGATTGACACGCTTGTGAAGACGGCCAGGGAAAGGGGCGACCGGAGCATGGTCGTCACCTTCTGGCCTCATCCGCGCAACGTCCTGCAGGACGATGCCCGTAACCTGCGTCTTCTGACGTCTCTTGACGAGAAGAAGGCGTTGCTCCGCGGCCTCGGCGTGGACGAAGTGCAGGTGCTGCCTTTCACCAAAGAATTCAGCAGAATGACCACAAGGGAATATTTCAGGAATGTGCTGGCCGCCCGTTTCGGGGCGAAGGCTGTCGTCATAGGCTACGACAACCGCCTTGGCAGCGACCCGCTCACTCCGGATGAAATCGAAAGGACGGCCAGGGAGGAAGGGCTTGACGTTGTCCGTCCGGGCAGCGTCGCCTCCTCTTCGGGCGTTTCCGTCAGTTCCACAAAGATCCGCGAGGCCATCTCCGCCGGAGACGTTACGGCCGCGGCGGCGATGCTCGGTTATGAATATTCATTGCTGGGCGTGGTGGTGGCGGGCAACCGTCTCGGCCGCACGATAGGTTTCCCGACGGCGAACATCCAGCTGTACGAGCCTTTGAAGCTGCTGCCCGGCGACGGAGTCTACGCCGTGGATGTGGAGAGCCAGGGGCGTAAGTTCAAGGGAATGTGCAACATAGGGGTGCGTCCTACGGTGCGTTCCTGCGGCCAGAGGACCATCGAGACGAACATCTTCGACTTCGACGAGGACATCTACGGACTGGACCTCAAGGTGACTTTCCTGCGGAAAATCCGTGACGAACGCCGCTTCGATTCCATCTTCGCGCTCCGTTCGCAGCTCGAGTCCGACAAGGCTTCGATCCTCGCCGAATAATCCTGGTCATTTTTCGAGCGATACCCTTCGGACGTGGGATAATGTGCTTTTGCCAGATGCATTTAGTCGCAAGCGAAAGTTGAGTTTATTTGGTCAAGGTATCCAAGTGTGTGGAAAGAACCGCAATGGCGACGGTGTTCCGGACGGAAAGAACGGTTCGGAAAAGGCACTGGAGTTTTCGAGACCGCACCCGGCCAGGGCTGACTGCAAGGAAGGTCTTTCAAGAGAGGAACGCCGTAAATTCGCCAATGCGAACCGTAAAAGGAACGGGCATCCGTCAGCATATTTTTTTATAAAGAGCTGATAATCGAAAATTATATCACCAAATGACTTTTTCTGATTGGCTTTTTGGATAACTAAAGAAAACGACTACCTTTGTAATCGAAAACTGCGTCACTCGGTGACGTAAAATTCGATTAGCGATGAAAGCCATTGAACGAAAAAATTATCTGGACGAACTCATTTCTCTGCGAAATAACGGGATGATCAAGGTTATAACGGGAATGCGCAGATGCGGCAAGTCTTATCTACTTTTTGAGATATTCGCCTCGTATCTCGAAATATCCGGCACCGCTCCGGACCATATCATAAAGATAGACTTGGAGGACTATAAGAACCGGATCATGAGAAATCCCGATAACCTTTACGCCTTTGTGGAGAGCCATATCACTGATGATGGAATATATTATATCCTGTTGGACGAGGTTCAGATGCTCGATGACTTTGAAGATGTGTTGAACGGTTTCTTGAAGATGCGGAATGTGGATATCTATGTAACCGGCAGTAATGCGAAGTTTCTGTCCAAAGATATTATCACGGAGTTTCGCGGACGCGGTTTTGAGGTGAAAATGTATCCTCTGAATTTTAGAGAGTATATGTCCGCCTATTCCGGAACATTGCAAGCCGGATTCAATGAATATATGTTGTATGGCGGACTTCCGCAGATATTGTCGTATGAAACCGAAGAGCAAAAAGTACGCTTCCTGAAATCACTGTTTGACGAAACCTACATTAAGGACATCAAGGATCGCTATGACATACGCAAAGACGACGACTTGGAAGAACTCATCAACATCATGGCCTCTGGTGTCGGCGCTTTGACCAATCCGAATAAGTTGGCTAATACGTTCCAAAGCGAAAAGAAGTCAGTCATATCCTACGATACGGTTAAGGATTATATCGACTATCTCTGCGATTCATTCCTGATTGAAAAATCCACCCGTTACGACATCAAAGGGAAGCGGTATATCAATTCCCCTTACAAATATTATTTCATGGATTTGGGATTGCGCAACGCTCGCATCAATTTTCGCCAGTCGGAAAAAAGCCATCTGATGGAGAATATGGTTTACAATGAATTGAGAGCACGTGGGTTCAATGTGGACGTGGGGGCCGTTCCTGTCGTGACAAAAGATGAAGACGGTAAACAGAAACGATCCACTCTTGAAGTCGATTTCGTCTGTAATTTGGGGAGTAGACGTTACTACATACAGTCGGCATACCGTATGGAGTCTGACGAGAAAATAAAGCAGGAACGGGCTTCTTTGCTGAAGGTGGATGATTCATTCAAGAAAATTATCGTTATCGGAGAAGAAAGTCCAGTGACAAGGGATGAATCCGGTATCACAACCATAAGCATTTATGATTTCCTGCTGAAGGAGAATTCCTTGGAATTGTAAACCTGCTGATGGCCCAGGCCGACTTAAACCGACTGCTTGCGACTGATAAAGAGGAGTCTTTTGTCATAGGACAACGTAGAATCACGCCTTAATGTGCTTTTGCCAGATGCATTTAGTCGCAAGCGAAAGTTGAGTTTATAAAAATATTCGTTATCTTTGCGGTAACATGTTGGTTCCGCCGGAACGGGCGGGACTTCGTTTTGGTTTATAACCACCAAAGAGAAAGTAAATTTTCAATTATTATGGCTGAAAATCATTATATGACCCAGGAAGGGTTGGACAAGCTGAAGAAGGAGCTGGCCGACGCGCTGGCCCAGAGGCCTGTCATCTCCGCTGCCATAGCGGAGGCGAGGGAGAAGGGCGACCTCTCCGAGAACGCAGAGTACGACGCCGCGCGTGACGCACAGGGACTGCTTGAGGTTAAAATCGCCAAGCTGAAGAACCTCGTGGCGAACGCCAAAGTCATCGATGAATCCAAGATCGGCACGGACAAGGTCCAGATAATGAACAAGGTGAAAGTCGAGAACATCGCCGCGAAGCAGGTTATGGAGTTCACCATCGTAGGTGAGACCGAGGCCGACTTCGCCCACGGCAAACTCGCCGCCACCACACCTATCGCCAAGGCTCTTCTCGGACATTCAAAAGGCGAGACCGTCGACGCGAAAGTGCCTTCCGGAGTCATCAAGTTCAAGATCCTGGACATCACTCTCTAAGCTATGGCCACGGTTTTCACGAAGATAGCGAAAGGGGAGATTCCTTCGTACAAATGCGCCGAAAGCGAGGATTTCTACGCTTTCCTTGACATAAACCCCCTCGCCAAGGGCCACACCCTTGTGATTCCGAAGAACGTCGAGGACGACTACATCTTCCATCTGGACGAGAAGACCTACGAGGGCCTCTGGGCCTTCGCCCGCAAAGTGGCTCTCGCCATCAAGGCCGCCGTGCCTTGCCAGAGGGTGGGAGTATGCGTGCTTGGAATGGAAGTTCCTCACACCCACATCCATCTCGTGCCGCTTCAGACGGAGGCCGACCTGGACATCAAGAAGAAGCGTCTGGAACTTTCGGCGGAGGAGAACAAAGCCATAGCCGATGCAATATTCAATGAATATGAGAAATTGTAAAGCGCTGGTCATCACCGCCCTTGCCGCTCTGGCACTTTCTTCTTGCGCCGACAAGGCGACAATCAACGGAACGCTCACCGGCGCGGCTGACACCGATGTCATCGTGAAACAGCTCTCCGGCAGCGCGCTGGAGGTGCTGGACACCGTCAGGACCGACGCCTCGGGGGCATATTCCTGCAAAATCGAGGTCGAGAAGGGGCAGCCGCTCTTTGTCTATCTCTACAAAGGCGACACCAAGGTAGCTTCCTTGCTGCTCCAGAACGGGGACAAGGTCAAGGTTGTCTCAGACACCCTTGGCAGGTACTCCGTTGAAGGCTCGGCCGAGAGCGAAAGCCTCCGCAAGATCGAGGAGGACTTCTCCGCGTTCCTCGGCAGGATCGCTGCCGACGCTGCCGCCGGCGACAACGCCGCCGCCTCGAAGGACTATGTCGAGTACTACCGCGGCCGTATGAAGTACGTGGTCGAGCATTCCAAGTCCCTGACCGCCATCCCTGTGCTTTACCAGAAGGTCAACGAGGATTTCCCTGTCTTCAGCCAGCCTACTGACGCCATCCTGTTCCAGAGCATCCACGACTCTCTGGCCACGGTCTATCCTGACTCCAGGTACGTGTCCGCGCTCGGCGACGAGGCCGCGAGAAGGTACAACGTCTTCGAGATCAACCAGAGGCTTCTCGGAGCCAGCGAGTCTTCCTATCCTGACCTCAACCTCCCGTCTGTGGACGGCAAGAAGGTGAAACTCAGCGAGGTGGATTCCAAGGTGGTCGTAGTCTACTTCTGGCAGGCCGCCGACGGGGCGCAGAAGATGTTCAACCAGGACGTGATGATCCCTCTCTACAAAGAGTATCATTCCAAGGGGCTTGAGGTCTACGCGGTTTCCCTCGACACCGACAAGGCTGTCTGGGCAAGCACCGTGAAGACCCAGGAACTGCCTTGGATCAATGTCTGCGACGGTCTCGGAGCAGCTTCTCCGGCCGTGACCCTCTACAACATCACCCGCGGACTGCCTGTCGCCTACGTGATCGCCGACGAGACTCTCAGCCCGGACGTGATCACAAGCGCCGCCAGTCTCCGAAAGGCTGTGTCATCAAGACTTTAATCACTTAAAGGCTGGCCGTGACACCAAGCGTCCGGCCTTTTTTTTGTTTCCGGCGGCCTGGCCTGCCGGTCAATTGACAGAACAATGGAAAGAAAGACAAGAGTAAGATTCGCGCCGTCACCTACCGGACCTCTGCACATGGGCGGAGTCCGCACGGCTCTTTATAACTATCTCTACGCCAAGCAGCGCGGAGGAGATTTCATCATCCGTATCGAGGACACTGACTCCCATCGTTTCGTGCCCGGAGCTGAACAGTACATCATCGAGGCCCTGAACTGGTGCGGCATCATTCCTGACGAAGGAGTGGACGAGAACGGAAAGGTTGTCGAGACGGCTTCCCCGAAGCATCCGCACGCACCTTACCGCCAGAGCCAGAGGCGCGGCATCTACCGCAAGTACGCCGAGCAGCTCATCGAGGCCGGCTACGCCTACTACGCCTTCGACTCGTCCGAGGCTCTCGAGAAGGCCCGCTCCGAGGCTGAGGCCGAAGGCAAGACCTTCATCTACAACCAGGTGACAAGGATGACGATGCGCAACTCCCTCACTCTTCCGGAGGCTGAGGTCAAGAAGCTGCTCGAGGAGACCGCCGACTGGACCGTCCGCTTCAAGATGCCTGAGAACACCGTCGTGAAGATGGACGACCTGATCCGCGGCCACATCGAGGTCAACACCGACACCCTCGACG
>CAVJKE010000009.1:0-16929 GCA_963649695.1 bacterium | reverse complement strand
ATGTACACCATCGTCAACAAGAAGAGCGGTTTCCAGGGAGTTTCCGGAAAGACTTCGGACGCCCGCGAGATGAACGACCTCGCCAACAACGGCGACCGCAGGGCCAAGCTTACCCTCAAGATGCTGGCCTTCCAGATGATCAAGTACATCGGTGCCTATGTGGCCGAGATGAACGGAGTCGACGCTATCTTCTTCACCGGAGGCATCGGCGAGCACAACAGCCGTCTGCGCCGCAGGGTCTGCGAGAACTTCTCCTATCTCGGACTGACCTTCGACTACGAGGCCAACACCGCCTGGGGAGTGGACACCGTCATCTCCCTGCCGGATTCAAAGGTCAAGGTCGCTCTCGTCACAACGGACGAGGAGCTTGTCATCGCCCGCGACACGATGCACCTTGTCCAGAGCATCGAAGAATAGAAAACTTTTAAATCACTGAATATCATGATCACAAAATTCGCAGATGTGTTCGCCGAGCTCAAAGCCAACGGCGTATGCAAGAAAATGGTCGCGGCCTGGGCTGTCGATGAACACACCATCGAGGCTTGCGCCAAGGCTTCAGAACTGGGTTTCGTGAAGGTGACCCTCGTCGGTGACGAGAACCTCATCAAGGAAACCTGCGAGAAGAACAACATCGATGTCAATCTCTTCGAGATCGTCAACGAGCCTGTTGAACTCAAGGCTGTGTCCAAGGCTGTCCAGTTGGTTCACGACGGACAGGGCGACGTGCTGATGAAGGGCCTCTGCTCGACCGACAAGTTCCTCCGCGCCATCCTCAACAAGGAGACCGGACTTCTTCCTCCTAAGGGCGTGCTGAGCCACGTGGGTGTCCTCGAGTCCCCTAACTATCACAAACTTCTCTTCCTGTCCGACATGGCTGTGATTCCTCTTCCTGACTTCCGCCAGAAGATGAAGATCGCCGGCTACCTTGTAAGCGTGGCCAAGTCGTTCGGAATCTCCAAGCCGAAACTCGCCTTCATCGCCGCTTCCGAGCAGGTTCTCGATTCGATGCCGGCCTGCATGGAGGCCGCCGCTCTTGCCAAGATGGCCGACAGAGGCCAGATTAAGGGCTGCATCGCCGACGGCCCTCTCGCCCTCGACGTGGCCATCGACCAGGAGTCTGTAGAGATCAAGAAGCTTGTCAGCCCGGTAGCCGGTGACGCTGACTGCCTCGAGTTCCCTAACATCGAGTCCGCCAATGTGTTCTGGAAGACGAATTCAAAGCTTTGCCAGGGTGTGAAGCAGGCCGGTATGCTGGTCGGAACGACAGCTCCTTGCGTGCTTGCGAGCCGCGCCGACAGCGTGGACACGAAACTGAACTCCATCGCCGAGGCGGTGATGTTCGTCAACAAGTAGTCCTGAAGGTCGAAAGAAACCGATTAATAATCAAACCATTCCTCATCGCCGGTTGATTCCGGCCGGGATGGGTGGAACAGATTCCTCGAAGGCAACTTCGAGGAATATTTTTTTCTCAAGGTGTCGAAGAGCTCGGCGGTGTGGCGGGCAAGGCCCGGACCCTTGTAGGTGCTGGTGTTGGAGATGAAGATCCAGCATTCCCCGTCGGAGAAGTATTTGATCAGTGCGCTCGTCCCGGCGAAAGTGCCAGTGCGCGTCCAGTTGCCGTCCTTGGTGTCGTTCCAGCCAAGCGAGTAGGTGTTCTCGTCGAAATATTCAGTCATCGCCGCCACGCTCTCCGGACTGATGATGTCCGGAACTTCCGGTCTGCCGTCGATTGAGGCCACGAAGAGAGCGAGTTCCGGTGTGGAGGCCACCCAGGCCCCCGCACCCGAAAGACCGGCCACATTGTTGCCGCCGTAGCAGCGTGTGACCTTGCGGCCGCTGTTGTTGAACTCCTCGGCAGGCTCGTCGTCGTGCTGCACGTAGTAGCGGACCTCGCCGGGGTGTTTCTGCTTGTAGTAGTTGCCGGCGATCCTGAATCCCACGCAGCCGGCTGGATGAAGCACGTTCTCCTGGATGAAGGTCTCGTAGTCAAGCCCGCTGACCTTCTCTATCACCATCGACAGAGCCAGATAGCCGAAGTTTGAATATTCCTGCGAAGTGCCAGGCACGAACTTGATCCTCCTTTTCAGCTGGACGACCATCAGCTGCTCCTGTGTCGGCACCGATGTCCAGCCGTTCTGCATCATAATCCATCTTGTGGAGAACATCGGGTCTCCGCCTTTCTTGGAGAACCCTCCCTGGTGGCGCAGAAGATGCTCGACCGTGATTTTTCTGTAGAGCGAATCCTTGATGGCGTCCACGTAGACCGAATCGTTGAGGATTCCGTCAGGCCCGAAGACTTTGTCCTTTAGGCTCAGCTGCCCTCTGTCGCAAAGCACCATTATACCGGCGGCGGTCACGAGTTTGGAGACCGAGGCCATCCTCAGGATGTTGCCCGGCTGCATCTCCTTGCCGGTGTCGGCGATGCCGTAGCCTTTGGCGAAGAGCAGGGAGTCGTTGCGCATCACCGAGATGGAAGCCCCGTTGATGGCCCAGTAGGTGAGATAGTCCTTCACGGTCCTGTCAAATCCTGCCAGGACAGAGGTGTCCGACATCTCGTTGGTGAGCGTCTCGTTGAGGTTGACCGGTGACGGACTGGCCGGTTCTTCGGATTTCTTGCCGCTGCAGCGGCCTGTGGTCACGAAAATCAGGACCACAGCCACGGCTGAAGCCGCGGCCAGCAGAATTTTCCTTTTGCTGCGGTCCTGCATATTCCTAAATCAGTCCCGCTTTTTTGCCGAAGTCGATGATGAAGTCCGCTGTGCCGTCGATGCCGAGGGCTGACGAGTCGATGCAGAGGTCATAGTCGGACGACGCTCCCCAGTTGCCGAAGGTGAAGAAGTTGTAGTAGGCCTCCCTTGAGCGGTCCTGTCTGGTGACGATGGCGAGGGCTTCCTCCGCGCTGACGTTCTCCCTGTTGCAGACACGCTTCACCCGGTCTTCCACGGGGGCCGTGATGAACACGTCGAGGCACTTCTTGTCGCGGAGGATGTAGTTGGAGCATCTGCCCACGAAGATAGCCGGGCCCTTTGAGGCGATGTCCTTGATGGCTTCGCTCTGGATTTTGAACAACTCGTTGTCTCCGATGTAGTTGCGGGTGTTGCCGAACCTTACGGAATCGAAGATCGACGACAGGTTGAAGAAGCTTCTCCGCTCGTCGCTTTTTTCAAGGAGCTGCTTGCTGAACCCGCTGCCGTCGGCCGCCTTCGCTATCACCTCGTTGTCGTACACGGGTATGCCGAGAGTCTCGCCGATTTTCCTTGCGACAGCTCTGCCGCCGCTGCCGAAACGCCTTCCTATGTTGATTATTATATGCTTTTCTTCCATATTACCGTGGTTTTTCGTTTATGATATCGTGCTTCCAAGTTCCGTCGGCTCGTCGCCGTCGTTGAGTCTGCTGAACTTGCGCATCAGGCCGGCGATCATCACTAGGGTGGTCAGGCAGGCCAGAAAGTCAGCGACAGGGAAGGCGAGGAACACGCCGAACACATTCCAGAACAGTGGCAGCACATAGAGAAGCGGCACAAGGTAGAGGAGCTGGCGGCTGAGGGACAGGAAGATGGACTTGCGCACCATTCCGAGGCTTTGGAACAGGTTGGTGGAAACCATCTGCCAGCCTACCACCAGCACGATCGGGTTCATCACCCTCACGCCCTTGATGGCGATCTCCTTGAGAGTCTCGTCATTCGTGAATATCCCGACAAGCAGCTCCGGGCAGAACTCCGAGGCAAGGAACCAGAATCCGGTCACGATAGTCGCCCAGATCGCGGTCCATTTGAAGACCTCCCGCACGCGGGAGTACTTTCTCGCTCCGAAATTGTAGCCGGCGATCGGCTGCATTCCCTGGTTGAAACCCATCACTACCATCACGAACAGGAAGTTGATCCTGTTGACGATTCCGTAGGCTCCGATGGCAAGGTCTCCGCCGTACTTGAGCAGCTGCTGGTTGATGAACATCGTCACGATGCAGGAGGCCGAGTTCATCAGGAAAGGCCCCATGCCGATGGCGAGAGCGTCCTTGGCGATTCTCCAGTTGAAGTCGAAAATCTGCTTCGGAAGTCTCAGCACCCTGTTTTTGTTCGTGAAGTAGAAGATGGAATATACCAGCGAGATGGCCTGGCAGATGACAGTCGCCCAGGCCGCTCCTTTGACTCCCATCCCGAACCCGAAGATGAAGATCGGGTCAAGGATGCTGTTGAATATCACAGTGAAAAGGGTCAGCCCCATCGCCATCTTAGGATTGCCTGAAGAACGGATGATGTTGTTCAGACCGAAGTAAAGATGGGTGATGACGTTGCCGTAGAGGATGACCTTCATGTACTCGCAGGCGTACGGCATGGTGTTGGCGCTCGCTCCGAAAAAGCCGAGGATCGGCTGGAGGAAGGCCAGGCAGACCACCGTGAAGAGAAGTCCGATGATGCAGTTGAGGGACACCACGTTGGCCAGCACCTTGTTGGCGGCCTTGTAGTTCTTCTGCCCCAGAAGCAGGGAGACGAGCGTGGCTCCTCCCGCTCCCGCAAGCGTGCCGAGCGCTGTGCTGAGGTTCATCAGCGGGAAAGTCACCGCGAGTCCAGAGATGGCGAGCGATCCTGTTTCGGGAATATGCCCGATGTAGATGCTGTCCACCATATTATAGAGCGAAGACGCAGTCATGGCGATGATGCCAGGAACTGCGTACTTCTTGAGCAATTTGCCTATGCTCTCTGTTCCAAGTTCTGTAGGAACCGTCTGTGTCTCCGCCATTCTCTACTCGCTGTCTACGATTTCGATTTCAAATGAGATAGGTGAATATGCCGGGATGGAACTGCCGCTTCCGCTGTAGCCGTAGCCCAGTCCGGAGTAGAAAGCGCAGATTCCTTTCTCGTAGGCCTTCATCTTGGAGAGACAGTAGGAGAACCCGCTCACGGTCGTGCTTCCGTCCGAAGAACTCGAGCCGCCGATCGTAATCTCGGTGTAGTCCTCGTTCATCTGCACATAGATAGGGGAGTAAGTCTTTGAGGAAGAATAAATTCCGTAGAACTTCGCTGTGTCCTCGACGGTCGTGTCGAACACCTTGCCGTTCAGAAGCCTTCCCGTGTAGTTGATGTAGAAGGACGTGTCGGTAGGGAATGTGGTGGTGTCCGTCGGCTCCTTGACCTGATAGTAGTAGTAGCCGTAGAAACTTGAGTCCACGTCGGCCATATGCCTGGCCGTGTACCTTTCCAGAGTGTCGATCTCCCAGTCGTAGATGTCCTTGACCTTGTCCACCAGGGTGATGGTGTAGATGGCGTTGTCGCCGGACTCGTTCTCGAGGTAGTCAGCCTCGGTGGTGTAGTTCTCGGTGCCGTCGAGGGTGACGTTGAGCCAGCCAGGGATGACCGCCGTCCTCGTGCCGCCCACCTTCATACCGTCGAGAACCTCGAGGATGCCGACCTGGGTGGCCAGAGGGGTCTTGAGAACCACCTTCGCGCCGTAGTAGGTGCTTTCTGAATATGATCCCAGCTGTTTGGCCACATCATCGTCGGATGTGTTGCCGATGGTGCCGTCAAGGTCTCTGACGGTGTACTTCAGGAAGAGGTAGTAGTCGTCATCGGCTATCTCCTCGCCGTCTCCCGGCTGGTCGTCGATGATGTAGACCCCGAGGCCTGATTTGGTGGCTTCCGGATGGTTGACGCTCATCCAGGCGTTGAAGTACAGTTCGTTGTCGGCGTTCAGCGCTTCCGAGCTTTCCTTGGCGCAGGCTCCGGCCAGAAGCGCGGCAGCGGCCGCTGTGGCGAAGAGCGTGATGATCTTTCCTTTTGTTATGTTCATATTCTATATATTTCTATTAAATGTATGTTTCCGTCAGTTGGCGACTTCCGTTATCTGAAGATGGTAGGCAAGGGCCGAGTTGCCCGGCACTTTTCCGACCTTATGCTTTCCGAAACCGTACCTGCCGTTGAACAGCACGTAGCACTGGTCTCCGGCCTTGACTCCGACAAGTCCTTTGCGCAGGCCCTTGACAAGCTGGTCGTCGGAAAGACTTACCGTGCTGATTTTGTACAGGGTGGTGTCGGACACCGACCAGCCCGCCGATTCAGCATATTCCTTGCTGTTGGTCGCGACGAGGTCGCCGGTGGACAGGGATGAGCCGCTTATGCGGTAGGCCCCGTAGTAGAAGGAGACCGTGCCTCCGTCTTTCAGCGCCTCGCCCGTGCCGCTGACGGTGGTGACCCTGACAGGACCGTCGAAATACTCGACCACAGAGCCTTCGTTGTCGGCGCTCAGGCTGCTGACGATGCTTTCGATGTTGGTGTCCTGCGTGGTGAAGTCGCTTTCAGCGTCGCTTTTGCCACAGGCGGCCGTGGCGGTCGCCGCGGTCAGAGCCAGCAAGGCTTTCACTATGATTTTTCCTGCAGTCTTCATAAAAACTCTGCGATTGCTTTCAAGATGTATGCCTTAATGTCTTCCGCACGCTCGAAATCTTTTCCCCTCAGCAGTTTCCCACCGGCCGCAAGTTCGTGGCCGCCTCCGTGGAAGTACCTGCTGGCGAACGCGTTGGCCGAAGTTCCGACCTTCGAGCGGACCGAAGTCCTGAATTCATCCCCCTCCTGGGTTATGAATATGCTCATACGCACTCCGGCTATGGACAGCGGCATATTCACGAAGCCTTCGCTCTCGCCCTTTCTGAAGTCGAAGCGGGCCTGGGTTTGTTCGTCGAGGATTATGTAGGCCACCCCCTGCGGGGTGATCTGTAGTTTTTCGCTGAACAGGCAGCCCATCAGCCTGATGCGGTTCTCCCTGTAACTCTGGTAGAGGGAAGCCAGGATCGCGCCGCGGTCCACTCCCGCCTGCAGCAGGCTGGACGCCATGGCGAATGTGCTGGGAAAGACCGAGTTGGCGAAATTGTTCGTGTCGGTGGTCATCCCCGTCAGCAGCGCGTCGGCGCACTTTGAAGGCAGTTTCGACGCGTCGCCGCCTATCGCCGCGGTCCGCATCAGCACCCAGAACAGAAGTTCGCTGGCCGAGGAGATGTCAGTTTTCGAGAAGACAAGGTTGAAGGAGGCCGTGTCGGGATTGAGATGGTGGTCTATAAGAATCTTGGAGGCCTTCGAGCCGGAGAGCAGGGACTCCATCCCGGCGGTCCTGGAGAAGGCGTTGCAGTCAAGGACTATGAGAAGGTCGCTGGCCTCGATCCTGGCCTTGGCGGCCTTTGTGTCTCTCTCGAAATCAAGTATTTCCCCGGAAGGGACTCCCTTGGTCACGAAGGAGAGTGTGTCCGGCGCGGCGTCCGGAACGATAAGGACGGTGTCTTTGCCGAGAGTCCGGGTCAGGTAGGCCAGCATGGCCGTGCCGCTCCCGATGGCGTCACCGTCGGGATGTGTGTGGACGGTGATTGTTATGGTCGACGCTTCACCCGTCAGTCTGTCAAACAGGGCGATGTCTTCCGCCCGTAATGTGATCTCGTTCATTGTCGAGTGCAAAATTACAAATATTATAGGCATTGAAAAAATAACTCGGAGTATTTTTTAACGCTATGTTTATTGCATTTCATAAATCAATTTCATAACTTTGTCCAGAATTGACGATTTGCCATTTCAAGTATTGAAAAACATAAAATTTTAGAATAAAAATGAACAAGACACTGAAAACGATCCTTTGTATCGTGCTGGCGCTTTGCGCGATCTTTTTAGTCTATGAGATCTATGACGGAATCATGGAGCCTGTAAGGTTCAACAAGGAGCTTGAGGCCCGCAAGAAGGTCGCTGTCCAGAAGCTGAAGGATGTCCGCGAGCTCCAGGTCGCCTTCAAGAGCGTGAATGAGAGGTTCACCGCTTCCTTCGACACTCTCAAGCAGTTCTACAACAATGGCCAGATGGTCGTCCTGATGCAGGTCGGCTCGAAGGATGACTCCCTTGCGATGGCTCACACCGAGGCCGTGAAGAAGGCTCACAAGGGCATCACCGACGAGGGTCTCTTCAAGCTTTATCAGGAAGGTGACAAGAACCTCGTGTTCTCGATCCAGAACAAGATCGCCGTGAAGGACACCCTGTTCCGCTCAAGGACTGACTTCGACATCAACAAGATCGACGAGATTCCTTTCGCCACCGAGGGTGAGGCCGTCGCTCCTGTCACCAAGATCTCGATGGACGCCATCGTAAAGAAGGTCTCCGGCGTGAACGTGCCTCTGTTCGAGGCCAAGATGCCTTGGAAATCCATCCTCAACGGTATGGACCATCAGCTTGTTGTCAACCTTGTGGCTGAGTGCGAGGACCAGGGCCGCTACGAAGGTCTGCAGGTCGGAAGCATCTCCGCCCCTAACAACAACGTAGGTAACTGGGAGTAGTCTTTCCGGGTCTGTAATCCCTTTAGACATAATGGACTGGACTCCAAAACAGAACGTAAATGGAATATCCATTCAAGTTTGCTTGAATGGATATTCTTTTAAAGTGCGGGACGGTGGCCCCGTCACAGAGTCCGGCTGGCGCGGGGCGGAGACCGTATTCACGGCTCCGGAGCTTCAGCGGACCTATGACAGCGTCGAACTGTCGCTCCACACCCCGAAGGTGGCGCTTGTTCCGCTTCCGTTCTTCAAAGAGTCCGAGGCCGCGGAGACCCTCTCCGGCACCGCCATACTTGATAGCGGCGACGAGGTCGGACACATCAGGATTCCTGAATATGCCGCCGAGCTTCTGTACTCGCTGTCGGTCGGGGAGATGCTCTCCAGAACCATCGGCGGAACTGTCCGCCTCTCGTCCGGAGAGCCGGTCGAGGTGCTGCCGGAGATGTACTATGTCCTGCGTGACCTTGACAAGGTAGGGGACTACAACAAGATTGTCGCCTCGTGGTCGCCGGGATGTCTGCACCTTGCCATAGCGCAGGGTGGCAACCTGCTGCTGGCCAATGTGTTCCAGGCTGCTGATTTCACCACTGCCGAGTACTTTCTGTTTCTTGCGGTGAAGAAGCTCCAGCTGAACCCCGAGGTGTCTTCGGTCTATTTCAGGACTCCTTTGCGGGAGGAGGAGACGATGTCGCTTTACCGTTATTTCAAATCAGTGGAGAGGCTATGAGGATCATCGGAGGAAAACTGAAAGGCAAGACCATCAATCCGCCGGCCGGCTACAAGGCCAGACCGACGACGGATTTCGCCAGGGAAGGGCTGTTCAACGTCCTCGACAACGAGTACGAATTCGCTGACCTCAAGGTTCTGGACCTGTTCGGCGGCACCGGCGCGATAGCGTTCGAGTTCGCTTCCAGAGGGGCCGGGATGGTCTGGTCGGTGGAGATGTCGAGGGAGAACGCCTCTTTCATCAAGACGGAGGCCCGGAGGCTCGGGCTGGACAACGTCACGATGGTCAGGGACAATGTCTTCGACTTCCTGACGGTCTGCCACGAGAAGTTCGACATCGTGTTCGCCGACCCGCCCTATGCGCTCGACGGCCTGGAGACACTGCCGGACAAGGTCTTCGGCAAGGACATCCTCCATCCGGGCTGCTACTTCATCCTTGAGCACGGTGACGAGCATTCATTCACGGACCATCCATACTTCAAGAAGGAAAAGAAGTACGGACGTGTCCATTTTTCGTTCTTCTGCAAGGAAGACGGCGGGCCGGCCGGAGAGCAGGCTTGAGATACGGGCCTGGAAACAGGCTTGAAAAGATAATCAACAAACACTATAAAACTGACGACGATGTACGATTCCAACAAAGGGCTTTGGGTAGCCCACAGCGCGGAAGGACCTCTTTCCATCATCGGAAAGATGGCGAACAGGCACGGCCTTGTGGCCGGAGCGACAGGAACCGGAAAAACGGTCACTCTCCAGGTGATGGCGGAGACTTTCTGCCAGGCCGGAGTGCCTTGCTTCATGGCGGACATGAAAGGCGACCTTTCGGGAATATCCCAGGCCGGAAAGATGAGCGGCTTCATCGAGAAGAGGCTGCCTGAGTTCGGGATCGAGAATCCTCAGTTCCAGAGCTGCCCGGTACGCTTCTACGATGTTTTCGGAGAACAGGGACATCCGCTCAGGTGCACGGTCTCGCAGATGGGCCCGCAGCTTCTGAGCCGCATCCTGGGCCTGAACGACACCCAGGAGGGAGTGCTGAACATCGTTTTCAGAATCGCCGACGACAGAGGGCTTCTCCTTCTGGACATCAAGGACCTGCGCTCGATGCTGAACTACGTGCAGGAGCATTCTGCTGAATATTCAGTGACCTACGGCAACATCGCTTCGGCTTCCGTCGGGGCCATCCAGAGGGCCATCCTCACGCTTGAGAACGAGGGAGCCGCCCATTTCTTCGGCGAGCCTTCGTTCGACATCCAGGACCTTCTCGCCTGCGAAGGCGGCAAGGGCGTGATGAGCGTGCTGGCGGCTGACAAGCTGATGCTCAAGCCGAAACTCTACTCGACCTTCCTGCTGTGGCTGCTCTCCGAACTCTACACGACCCTTCCTGAGGTCGGGGATATGGACCTGCCTAAGCTGGTGTTCTTCTTCGACGAGGCGCATATGCTTTTCGACGAGACCCCTAAGGCCCTCACCGAAAAGATCGAGCAGGTGGTCCGCCTGATCAGGAGCAAGGGTGTCGGAGTCTATTTCGTCACCCAGAATCCTACCGACATCCCTGAGAGCATCCTCGGCCAGCTCGGCAACAGGGTGCAGCATGCGCTCAGGGCGTTCACCCCTAAGGACCAGAAGGCCGTCAAGGTGGCCGCCGAGACGTTCCGCGCCAATCCGGCGTTCGACACGGCCGAGGCCATCACCAATCTTGCGACCGGCGAGGCTCTCGTGTCCTTCCTCGATGAGAAAGGCGCTCCGGGAGTGGTGCAGAAAGCCAGGATACTCTTCCCGCTAAGCCAGATAGGCGCCATCGACGAGTCGCAGAGGAACACCATCATCAAAGGGTCTAGAATCTACGGCAAGTACGACACCCCGATAGACCGTGAGAGCGCTTTCGAGGTCCTTCTCGCCGAGAAGGAAAAACAGATGAAGGAGGAGCAGGAGGCCCAGGCCGCGGAGGAGGCCGAGGCCGCCGAAGAGAAAGAAAAAAAGACCGCCAAGAAAGGCGGCGGACTTTTCGGAAAGGTCGGCAAGGCTGTGCTCACGGCCGTAACCGCCTCGCTTGCCACCGCCGTCGGGACGGCCGTTTCCGACAAGGTGACCGGCAAGAAGACGAAGTCCAGGACCAGCGGCACCGGCAAGGTGGTGAAAAGCGCCACTTCGGCCGCCACCCGCACCGTCACGAGGGAACTCACAAGGTCCATTCTGGGCAATCTCATAAAGTAAACCAAGCATAATCAGTTATGAAAACCAGACTCTTTTCCGTCGTTGCGGCGATGCTGGCATTCGTCTCGGCGGCATCAGCTCAGCAGTGGACCTCTGCGGGAGACAGAATCAAGACAAAATGGGCCGAGGAAGTCTCTCCGGCCAACGTCCATCCGGAATATCCCCGACCTCAGATGGTCCGCTCCGAATGGAAAAGCCTGAACGGCTTGTGGGAATATTCAATAACCCCTAAGAACGCCGCGAAGCCGGAGAAGGCCGACGGCAGCATCCTTGTGCCTTTCGCCGTCGAGTCTTCGCTTTCCGGAGTCGGCAGGACTTTGACTTCCGACGACGCTCTCTGGTATAGGACGACTTTCAGCGTGCCTTCCTCCTGGAAGGGCAAGAGGCTGATGCTCAACTTCGAAGCCGTGGACTGGCAGGCCGATGTCTTCGTCAATGACATCCAGGTCGGCAGACACACGGGCGGCTACACCCACTTCGGTTTTGACGTGACACCTTATCTTAAGAGCGGTTCCAACACCCTTGAGGTGCGGGTTCTCGATGCCACCGACAATGACTTCCAACCCCGCGGCAAGCAGGTCAGGGAGCCGAGAGGCGTCTGGTACACCGCTGTTTCGGGAATATGGCAGAGCGTGTGGCTCGAGCCTGTGGCCAAGACGCATATAACTGACTATTACGCTGTTTCGGACATCAAGGCCGGCTCGGTGGATGTGACCGTGACGGCTGAAGGAACGCAGGAAGGCGATGTGGTGAAGGTCGCGCTTCTCGAAGGAGGAGTCGGCTACTCGACCGACGAGCCTTCTTCCAAGGTCCTCGCTCAGGGCAAGACCGTTCCTGGAGGCGTGGTGACCCTGCCTGTGGCGAAGCCTGAACTCTGGTCGCCGGATTCTCCTTACCTTTACGGACTGGAGATCGCCGTTCTTCGCGGCGGCAAGGTAGTCGACAAGATCGAAGGCTACACCGCGATGCGTGAGGTCTCCCTCTTCCAGAAGAACAAGAACACCAGACTCATCGCCCTCAACGGCGAGCCTCTGTTCAATTTCGGCCCTCTGGACCAGGGTTGGTGGCCTGACGGACTCTACACCGCCCCGACCGACGAGGCTCTCAAGTACGACATCCAGAAGACCAAGGACTTCGGCTTCAACATGATCCGCAAGCACATCAAGGTCGAGCCGTCACGCTGGTTCTATCACTGCGACCGGATCGGTATGATGGTATGGCAGGACATGCCTTGCTTCGGAGTCCACAAGGACAACAAGTGGGGCATCCACAACTACAATGAAGGTACTGATTTCCCGGCCACTCCTCAGGCCAAGGCCAACTACTACAAGGAGTGGGGCGAGATCATCGCCCAGGTCAAGAAGTTCCCTTGCATCGTGATGTGGATTCCGTTCAACGAGGCCTGGAGCCAGTTCGACACCAAGGCTGTCGTCGAGTTCACGAGGGCGCAGGACCCTACGAGGCTCATCAACATGTCCTCCGGCGGCAACTGGGAGCCGGATTGCGGCGATGTCCTCGACAACCATCACTATCCTTACCCGGCGATGTACCTCTGGGAGACCAAGATGGCGAATGTCCTCGGTGAATATGGCGGCATAGGCCTTCCGCTGGAGGGACATCTCTGGCAGACCGACCGCAACTGGGGCTATGTGCAGTACAAGAGCGGCGACGATGTGCTGAAGGAGTACTGCAAGTTCGCCGACCAGCTCATCGGCCTTGTCAAGCAGGGAGTCTGCGGAGCTGTCTACACCCAGACCACCGACGTGGAGGGCGAGGTCAACGGACTTATGACCTACGACCGTGAAGTCGTGAAGATGGACGAGGCGAAACTTAAGGAGACGAACACGAAGGTGATCGCCTCGATGCCTGTAAAATAATTGAATCTTATAACATTAAACACAATAGTACAATGGAAAATCTTTTTGACATCAAGGGAAAAGTTGTCGTGATGACCGGAGCCTGCGGGGTTCTCGGCGCGACCATCGTTAAGTATTTTGCCGCCCAGGGCGCGAAAGTCGTGCTTCTGGACCTTGACAGAGCCGCTGAGAAAGGCGAGTCCGTCGTCGCTGAGATCAAAGCCGAAGGTGGAGAGGCCTGCTTCTTCCCTACGAATGTTCTCGATAAGGAGACTCTCGAGTCCAACTGCAAGGAAATCGTCGCCAAGTACGGCGGCATCGACATCCTGCTGAACGCCGCCGGCGGAAACATGGCCGCTGCTACCGTACCACCTGAGAAGACTATCTTCGACCTCGATGTCGAGGCTGTCCGCAAGGTTGTAGACCTCAACCTGTTCGGAACCGTGCTTCCTACGATGGTCTTCGCCAAGGCTATGGTCGAGAAGAAGAAAGGCTCCATCATCAACTTCTGCAGCGAGACCTCGCTCAGACCTCTTACCCGCGTGGCCGGCTACGGTGTCGCCAAGGCGGCCGTCGCCAACTGGACCAAGTATCTGGCCGGAGAACTCGCCATCAAGTTCGGCGAGGGCTTCAGGGTCAACGCCATCGCTCCGGGCTTCCTTCTGACCAATCAGAACCGCTCGCTGCTCACCAATCCTGACGGCAGCCTGACCGACCGTTCGCACAAGATTCTCGCCCACACTCCGTTCGGCCGTTTCCTCGAGCCTGAGGAGCTTCTCGGCACACTGCACTGGCTTGCTTCTGACGCTTCCAAGGCCGTGACCGGCACCATCAATGTGGTCGATGGCGGTTTCGATGCTTTCTCGATCTAACAATCTGAATGTCTGAAAGATTATGAGAAAGGATCTTTACCTGATGCGCGAGAGCTGGAGATGGTACGGCCCGAACGACCCTATCTCCCTGGATTACATCCGCCAGACCGGCGTCACTGACATCGTGCATGCGCTCCATCATATTCCTAACGGGCAGGTGTGGCCTGTCGAGGAAATCAAGGCGCGCCAGAAGATGATCGCCGACTGGGGTCTCACCTGGAGCGTCGTGGAGAGCGTCCCTGTCCACGAGCACATCAAGACCCAGACGGGGGATTATCTCCAGTACATCGAGAACTACAAGCAGTCTCTGCGCAATCTCGCCGAATGCGGCATCAAGTGCGTGACTTACAACTTTATGCCGGTTCTTGACTGGACCCGCACAGACCTTGACCACAGGCTTCCGGACGGCTCGACCTGCCTCAGTTTCGAGCGCTCCGCCCTACTCGCCTTCGACCTCTTCATCCTGAAAAGGCCGGGAGCTGAGAAGGAATATTCAGAAACGGACATAGCGAAGGCTAAGGCCCGCTTCGAGAAGATGGACGCCGAAGAGATCCACAAGCTGACCCGCACTATGATCGCGGGTCTGCCGGGCAGCGAGGAGAGCTTCACTCTGGACCAGTTCCGCAAGGAACTTGAAAGGTACGAGGGCATCGACTCCGAGAAACTCAGGAGCAACCTGATTTTCTTCCTGAGCCAGATCTGCCCTGTGGCCGACGAGGTCGGTGTGAAGATGGTCATCCATCCTGACGATCCGCCGTTCCCGATTCTCGGCCTCCCGAGAATCCTTTCCACCGCCGAGGATTTCCGTAAACTGGTCAAGGCTGTGCCTAACTGGTCCAACGGCCTCTGCCTCTGCACGGGTTCGTTCGGCATCAGACCTGACAACGATCTCGTCGCTATGCTCCGCGAATTCGGCGACAGGACCGATTTCGTGCATTTCAGAAGCACGAAGAGGGATGCCGAGGGCAACTACTTCGAGGACACGCACCTTGCCGGCGATGTGGATATGTACGGTATGATGAAGGCTCTTCTGGAGATCATGCAGGAGCGCAAGTTCCGCATCTTCTGCCGTCCTGACCACGGCCACAGGATGTGCGACGACCTTCAGAAGAAGTCCAATCCGGGATATTCCTGCTACGGCAGAATGAGGGGTATAGCCGAGCTGCGCGGCCTGCAGATGGGCATCGCCGGCTCGCTCTATCCAGAGGAATAATTTTAACGACCGACATACCCGCTGACTTTACGCCGACGGGTATGCCTTATTTTTTTTATTAATATGAGGACACTGAAAACCGTTCTGGCGCTTTGCCTTATGCTCGCCGCCGTTCCGGCGGGAATGGCGCAGAACACCTACCATCCGACCGAGGAGAACATCAAGGCCCGCGAGAAATTCGTGAACCAGCGCTTCGGAATATTCCTTCATTGGGGCATCTATGCGCAGTACGCCCAGGGGGAGTGGTATCTTGAGCGCGGAAGCCTCAACAAGGATGAATATGCCCACGCCGCGGCGGCGTTCTACCCTGCCGGCTACAATGCCGAGGAATGGGTCAAGGCCTTCAAAGACGCGGGCGCTGAATATGTAACCTTCACATCCCGCCATCACGATGGCTTCTCGATGTTCGACACCAAGGCCTCTGACTACAACATCGTCAAGGCAACGCCTTGGGGAAAGGATGTCACCAAGGATCTTGCCGACGCCTGCCATAAGGAAGGCCTCGACCTCCAGTTCTACTATTCGATTCTGGACTGGATCAGAGAGGATTTCCCGATAGGGGAGTCCGGCCATAACTCCGGCCGCAAGGGCGATTCTCCGGACTATGACCATTACCTCAGTTTTATGAAGGCCCAGGTCAAGGAACTTATGACCCAGTACGCTCCGGTCCGCGCCCTCTGGTTCGACGGCTATTGGGACCACAAGCGTGACTCCGTGCCTTTCAACTGGAGGATGCCTGAGTTCTATGAATATATTCATTCAATAGATCCGGCCTGCCTGATCGGCAACAACCACCACATCGTCCCGATCGCGGGAGAGGATTTCCAGATGTTCGAGAGAGATCTTCCTGGCCAGAACACCGCCGGCTATTCCGAGGGGCAGACCGTTAGCGAAAGCTTCCCTCTGGAGATGTGCCAGACGATGAACCACACCTGGGGCTACAGCGTAGCCGACCGCGACTACAAGACCTGCGCCCAGATAGTCGGGACTCTTGCCAAGGCTGTTTCCAAGAACTCGAATCTCCTTCTGAACATCGGTCCCCGTGCCGACGGAAGGCTTCCTGAGGCCGCTCTCGGCCTGCTGAAGGAAATCGGCCAGTGGATGAGAGTCAACGGCGAGTCCATCAAGGGCTGCGGCCCGGGCCCTCTTGACGAACAGACCTGGGGTGTGTCGACCGCTCCGGTCGCCGGCGGCAAAATCTTCTACCTTCACGTGCTTGAGAATCCGGGAGCTGTCCTGGAGATTCCGGTAGCCAAGAAGGCAAAAGTAAAGTCCGTCACGGCTCTTGCCGGAGCGTCAGCTCTGGAGTTCAAGAAGGTCGGCGAGAAACTTCTCATCACCCTTCCTGCTGAACTCACCGCCGAGGACTATGTCGTCCGTGTCGAAATGAAGTAAGCCGGCGCATATCAAAAGATTGTCTATGAAGGTCTTCGGGTTGTCCGTCGCTGCCTTGTCCCTTGCTTTTATGCTTGTTGGGTGCGGCGGGGCGGCAGTGCCTGAAGACCTTCTTGTACCTCCCGCTCCGTCGCTCGCTGTTGAGGCGGAGGGAAAAGTTATAACCCTCAGGGCTGAATTCGGCGAGAAAACTGACGTTGAGGCGGTGACTGCCTACGGCTTCTATTTCGGACAGAATGTCTCAGCTCTGGAAAGGATTTCCGTTTCCGGGTTGTTCTGCGTGGCAGATAACTATTTGATTGTCAGTCGAAAGAGTAAAGGTCTGGTCGTAGTTTCGCGACCAGACCTTTGGCGTTT
>CAVJKE010000008.1:0-18443 GCA_963649695.1 bacterium | reverse complement strand
CCATCACCACGCCCTCGCCGACGCCGAGGCCTGCGCCGCCATAGCCCTCAAGATACTGTGAGAATTCAGCAAATATAGTATGTATGAAAGCCGGCCCCTCTCTCGGGGCCGGCTTTCTGAGTGTGATTGTTTTGGGGTACTATTTCTTGCTAAGGTACTCGTCGATGGCGGCGGCGGCTTTGCGGCCGGCTCCCATCGCGAGGATCACGGTGGCGGCTCCTGTGACGGCATCTCCGCCGGCGAAGATGCCTTCGCGGGTCGTGCGGCCCTGCTCATCGGCCTCGAGCCCACCCCTTCGGGTGGCCTGAAGTCCCTTCGTGGTGTTGACGATCAGAGGGTTCGGAGCTGTGCCCAGAGCCATGATCACGGTCTCGGTCTCGATCTCGAATTCCGATCCCGGAATCGGGACAGGGGAGCGGCGGCCGCTCGCGTCAGGCTCTCCGAGTTCCATCCTGATGCACTTGATAGCCCTAACCCAGCCTTTATCGTCGCCGAGGACCTCGACAGGGTTGGTCAGCATCTGGAAATCGATACCCTCTTCCTTGGCGTGATGGACCTCCTCCTTTCTGGCCGGAAGCTCATTCTCCGTACGGCGGTAGACGATTGTCGTGTCGGCCCCGAGCCTCAAGGCGGTCCTCGCCGCATCCATGGCGACATTTCCTCCGCCCACGACGCAGCACTTCTTTCCGGCGTGGATAGGGGTCAGATAATCCTCGCGGAACGCCTTCATCAGGTTGTTTCTCGTCAGGAACTCGTTGGCGGAGAACACTCCGTTGAGGTTCTCGCCAGGGATGCCCATAAACTTCGGCAGTCCGGCTCCGGTGCCGACGAACACGGCCTTGAAGCCCTCCGCGTCCATCAGATGGTCGATCGTGACGGTCCTTCCGACGATCACATCGGTCTCTATCTTGACTCCGAGCGCCTTGACTGCGTCGACCTCACGCTTGAGGACCGTGTCTTTAGGAAGCCTGAACTCAGGGATTCCATATTCAAGAACACCTCCGGCCTTGTGCAGAGCCTCGAAGATGGTGACATCGTAGCCTTTCTTGGCAAGGTCGGACGCGCAGGCGAGTCCGGCCGGACCCGAGCCGATGATGGCTACCTTCGCTCCGGTGGCCGCAGGAACTTCCGCAGGCTTGGATGAAGCCTCGGCGGTGTGGTCGGCCACGAACCTCTCCAGCTTGCCGATGGCCACAGGCTCGCCCTTGACACCGAGGATGCAGCTGCCTTCGCACTGGCTCTCCTGCGGGCAGACACGGCCACAGACGGCAGGAAGCGAGGAGTCCTCGGCGATGACCGCCGCCGCTCCGGCGATGTCGCCGGCGGCTACCTTGGCGATGAAATCAGGGATCTTCACGCTGACAGGGCAGGCACCCACGCAGCGCGGGTTCTTGCAGTGCAGGCAGCGCGACGCCTCGGTCGTGGCCTCTTCAAGATTGTAGCCGTAGCAAACCTCTTCAAAATTATGCGCGCGTACCTTAGGATCCTGTTCGCGGACCGGTACTCTTGGTATTCTCTGTGCCATTATATTCCCATTTTAGATTTAACCTCGGCCTCTTCGGTCCTGTATTGTCCCAGACGTCTCATCGCCTCGTCGAAATCGACCTCGTAGCCGTCGAACTCAGGGCCGTCCACGCAGGCGAACTTGGTCTTGCCGCCCACTGTGACGCGGCAGGCACCGCACATTCCGGTCCCGTCCACCATCAGCATATTCAGACTCACATCCTCCGGAATGCCGAGCTTCTTGCAGGTGAGGGTGCAGAACTTCATCATTATCATCGGGCCTATCGCCACGGCCTGGGTGTACTTGTGCCCTTCGGAAACCAGCTTTTCAAGTAGGCCGGTGACCATTCCGTGGAAGCCCTCCGTGCCGTCATCGGTGCAGAGGAACAGGTTGTCGCAGGCCGAAGCCAGCTCTTCCTTGTAGATGAGCAGGTCCTTGGTCTTCGCACCGATGATCACGTCGACGGCGATCCCTCTGTCGTGCAGCCACTTGGCCTGAGGATAGACAGGGGCCGTGCCGACACCGCCGGCGATGAATATGTACCTGCTGTCCTTCAGCTCTTCAGCGGTCTTGCCCACGAAGGCGGAGGGATTGCCGAGAGGCCCGACCACGTCGCAGAAAAATTCGCCTTCAGCCTTTGAGATGATCGCGGCCGAAGACGCTCCGATGAGCTGGGTGACTATGGTCACCGTGCCTTTCTCTTCATTGTAATCGCTGATGGTGAGCGGGATGCGCTCGCCTTTCTCGTCGGAACGGACGATGAGGAACTGTCCCGGCTTCGCGGCCGCGGCTATCCTCGGAGCCGACACCACCATCTTGCAGATGTTCGGAGTCAGCATCACCCTATCAAGAATCTTGAACATAAACTAAATAAAATAGCGTTTAATAGTGTTTTATGTGTTATAAATATGTGTTGTCAAAAATGCTGTTCACAAATTTAGAAAAATATGTTGATTATCCCAACAGTCCCGGCATTTATGCTTCCGCTAACGCCCTTCTTGGAGTCTTAACACTTTTGTTATGCATTAAAACAATAATGTTGTATCTTTTGAATATTAATGGATAACTGGAAAATTGCGCCTTTCGTGCCGATGCCCGTTCCCCGGGCTTGCCGTGAAGCCGTCAGATAGTTGAAACCGGAGACTGTTTCCGGCTTCGAGACCTTCCGGACGTGTGATTAGGTACTTCTGCCATATTCATTTAGTTGCTTGCGAGAGTTGAACCTGCGATATATCCGGAAAATTTCGTTATTTTTACGAATCTTGATATTCAGTCAAGCCTGACCTATCTCCGGCTCAATGTAGATCGTTATGAGAAAAATTGTTTTCGTGTTTGTTTTTCTGGTCGCCGTCCTGTCGTCTTCGAGACTTGACGCCCAGTTCGTCGTGTCGTCCGGGATGTTCGGCCGAACTTCGTTCAAGGTGACCGCCCAGGTCCTTGACTCGCTCACCAAAGAACCGGTCGCATTCGCTTCTGTGTATCTCAGACATCCGGATGACACGGTGATAACCGCCTTCGCGCTTACGGACACCCTTGGCAAGGCGGCATTGAAGGACGTGGCGAAAGGGGAGCATCTGCTCTGCATTGAATATCTCGGCTACAGGCCGGTCTACAGGAAAATCTACATCCGCTCGAGCGACTATGACGCCAAGGTGGTCCTGATGCAGCCCGACGACAAGGTCCTGAAGGCCGCCACCGTCTCGGCTACCGGCAATCTGGTCGAGATGAGGGGCGACACGCTGATCTACAACGCTTCATCGTACAGGCTGATGTCGAACGACAAACTTTCCGACCTGCTGAAGAAGATGCCTGGCGTGGAAGTCGGCGATGACGGTACGGTCAAAGTCAACGGCAAGGAGGTCGACAGGATCACGGTGAACGGCAGGACATTCTTCATGGGGGACAACAAGGCCGCCCTGGACAACCTCCCTGCCAAGGTCATCGACAAGGTGAAGGTCGTCGACAAAGAATCGGAATCTGCCGAGTTCACCGGAATCAAGGGGGAGAAGGAAAAGGTGATGGATGTCGAACTGAAGGAGGAGTACAAGAGCGGTTGGTTCGGCAACGCCCAGGTTTCTGGCGGAACGACCGCCTACAACAAGGATGACAACGGATTCAAGGAAAAGAAGGACGCTCTGCTCAACGGGTCCGCGATGGTCTCTGTGTACGGCAAGAAAAATATGCTGACATCGATCGCCAGCGGCTACAATTTCTTCGCACCTGGATCGGGAATCGTCATTTCCGGAATGGAGGGTGATACCCCGTCGCTCCCGTACGACGGAATGCATTCCAGATGGCAGGTCGGCTCCAACTTGAATTCGGATGAGATAAAAGGCTTTACCACAGATGTTTCCGTGGTTTATTCCTCGGACAAAGTCGACAAGCGGGCCAGAACTGACAGAACGACTTTCAAGGAAGAAGGAGACCTCTCCGACATCTCGGACGAGACCGTGGACGGTGATCTTGACAAGTTTAAAGTCCGGCTTGAACTCCGGAAGAAGGACACCAAGAAAACCTCGCTTTACTTCAGGCCTTACTTTTCCTGGTACGACTACAGCTCAACGTCGACAGGCAGCACCGTCTCCCGTCTTGGAGAAGAGGAGAGGAACAGTTCGACGACATATTCATTCACGGGCAGGAGAGGAGTCTCCACAGGGGGCGACCTGACAGCGGGAGTAAGGAAACTTGGCAAGGACAGGCGCGCCCTGACGCTTGATTTCGGCTATTCATTCGGTTCTTATGATGGTGACGCCACGGAGAGATCGACGACAAGGTTCACCTCTTCCGATGAACCTGATGTCCGTGATCTTACCTACGACAAGGACGGCGGCAGCGGCGTGTTCAAAGGCACGCTCAGTTATGTCGAGCCTTTCGGTAAGAACTGGGCGCTCAACGCGTCGTTGAGTTCGAATTATTCCGTCCGGAAATCTACCGATGACGCGGCTGACGCCGACGGCACGGCCAACCTCTACTATTCATCGGTGTCGGACAACTATTATTTCTCCAATGAAGGACGGCTGCTGGCGCAGTACGGCAAGGGCTGGACGAACCTGCAGCTGGGCGGTGAGGCAAGGCTCTACAAGAACGAGAACTATGCCCGTTCCTACGGGGTCGACACAAGGACCGGAGTCGGCGAATGGCAGACCACGTTCTCGCCTTTCCTGAACCTCAGGTATTCCGATGACCGTAACAATCTGTCCCTCAGGCTGTCCAGCAATACGGAGAGGCCATCGTCGGCCAGCATACTGCCTACTTTCAGCATCGTCAATCCGACAAGGATCACCGCCGGTAACATCTACCTGAAGCCTGTCACCTCAGAGGCCGTGAGCGCCGGCTACCGCGCTACCTGGGGAAAGGTCAGGTTCAATGGATATCTGTCCGGAAATTACTCGTCCAACTCGCAGGTGTCGGCCATCTGGTTCGACAGCAACAGCGTCAGGTATTCCGTGCCGGTGAACACGAAGAAGCCTTCCTACAGTTCGAACCTGAACTTCAGCGCCTTCACACCGCTGGCGAAGAAACTGCGCGTCGCCTTGACCGGCGGTATGTCCGTCAGCAGGTCTGTAGGCTACCAGAGCGTCGGCACTCTTGACGGGATCGACCTTGATTCCTTTGACTACACCGATTTTATGGCCGGTTTCTGGGGCGACGCCTCAGGTGACAGGTTCTACTCTGGCGAGAGCGGATTCCGCGAGAGTTCCACAAGCACCTTCAGGAAAATCGTAACACTGAATCTGGACCTGAGCCTCGAGGACTTCTCGCTGTCCTTCATACCATCGGTCGACAACGTGACGAGCAGATACTCATTGGATTCAAAGGCTGACACGGATTACTGGGACACGTCTCTGGCCCTGTCCGCATCCTACACCTCACCTCATGAGTTTGAATTCGAGTCGAACTTTACGTATGACATACTAAGAGGTTATGGCTCAGGCTATGACGATACTTATGCGGATTGCAGCGTGACCGTCGGCAAGAACATCAGGTCGTTCTATGTCTCGCTTTCAGTCCAGGACCTGTTCGACAGCGCAAGGTCGCTGCGGCGTTTCGTGCAGGATGACTATGTGCAGAATTCGTACACGAATGTGTTCGGCCGCTGCGTCCTGCTTTCGCTTACCTGGAACTTCGGCAAGATGGACGCTTCCAAGAGCGGCGCGGCACAGAATGCGATGTGGAAGATGGCTTACTGAAAACGGCTAGAGCAGGTGCCCAAGGAAACGGGCCTTGTCGGGTCCGGAAAGGCCGCGTCTGCGGGCATATTCATCGACAGCCTCTTCGCTCAGGCGGCGGATTTCGGGGTATGAAGCCTCCGGATGAATGAATATCAAGCCGCAGATGCTCGCGTCGGGGGTCATCGCACAGCTGTCAAGAAGAGTGATGCCGAGTCCGTCCGACCCGGGCAGCAGTCTCAGAATGTCGCGCTTGAGGGTGTGGTCCGGGCAGCTCGAATAGCCCGCGGCGGGCTTTGTCACCTTCGCCTCCACCCCTTCGGGGATCTGTTTCTGAATATGCCCGCTCAGCCATTCTGAGGCGGCTTCGGCCAGTGTCAGGCGCACGGAACGCCGGAGCATCGGCCCGTATTCAGCCGAGCAGGCCGGACAGCCGCAGCCGGCAGGGTGGGCGTCAGTCCGCACGCTGAGCGCGAACATTCCCATCGGGGAATCGAACCCGTACACCTCCGGCGGCACGAAATCGGCGAGCGACCGGCCGCCTTCCTGCCGGAACATCGGCAGGCGGAAGTCTTTGCTGACGATGTCGTCGCCTTCGCCGTGGCAGGCATCGAATCTCGCACAGAGAGTTATTCTGCAGAGGTTTCCGGTCTTCAGCCTTTCTATCTCCTTGAGAGCGTCGGCCCGGAGTTTCCGGAGTTCTTCGTGACCGCTTCCGGCCTTTATGCCCCAGATGGCGGCGAAAAGATTCCAGTCGAAGAACGGAAACACTTCATCTATCGTCAGTTGTCTTGCCTTTATGTCGGCGAACGGCATTCCTTTGATGAACGATGACGCCGCGAACGGTCTGGCCGGTTCCCGGTCCTGTTTCTTGCCTGACGACCGGGCGTAGAGTTCCCTCAGTTCCTCCTGCTTTGCGTGTTCGGCGGTTTCCGTGGCCTCCCTGTCGGTGACCAGCCGGCTGGCCAGCACCGCGCTGGCCGAAGCGTCCTGTGCATAGAAGACGTGGCCGTAGAGAGGTGCGAGCTTGACGGCGGTGTGAAGGGCAGAGGCGGCTGCCCCGCCGACGAGCAGGGGAGTAGTCAATCCTCTGGCGGTCATCTCCTTGCAGATCTCCTCCATCTGGTAGAGTGACGGGGTGATCAGGCCGCTGACCCCGACCAGGTCGGCCGAGACCTCGGCGGCCTTCTGCAGAATGGTCTCCTTCGGCACCATCACGCCAAGGTCGATGACCTCGAAGCCGTTGCAACCCATCACGATGCCGGTGATGTTCTTGCCGATGTCGTGGACATCGCCCTTGACGGTGGCGAAGACGATCTTCGGCTTCTTTGTCCGCGGACCTTCCGTGCCTTCCTCGATGTAAGGCTGGAGCAGGGACACCGCATTCTTCATCGTCCTGGCGGACTTGACGACCTGCGGAAGGAACATCTTTCCTGCCCCGAAAAGTTCCCCGACCCTGGCCATTCCGCTCATCAGAGGTCCGTCGATGATCCGGACAGGACGGTCGTACTTGCCCAGGCACTCTTTCATGTCTGCCTCGAGGGTGGAGGAATCGCCTTTGACAAGGGCTTTTACGAGGCGTTCCTCGACTGTGTCACCGGTTTTTCTACCTGCCGGAGCTTCCGTCCGGCCATCGACCTGTCCGCTTGCAGCCGCGTCGGCGGCCGCCTTGGCCTCCATTATTTTCGAGGCCTTTCCGATAAGCCTCTCGGTTGCCTCTGGGTCGGAATCCAGAATCACGTCCTCCACGCATCTGAGCAGTTCAGGCTCGATCTCGTCATAGACCTTCAGCATCCCCGGGTTCACGATGCCCATGTCCAGTCCGGCTTTGATGGCGTGGTAGAGGAACACGGAATGCATAGCCTCGCGCACGGTGTTGTTGCCTCTGAATGAGAACGAGAGATTGGAGATGCCGCCCGATGTCCTGCAGCCGGGAAGATTGGTCTTTATCCAGCGCACGGCCTCGATGAAGTCGGCCCCGTAGCGGGAATGTTCAGGAATCCCCGTCCCGACCGGAAGCACGTTGACGTCGAAGATGATGTCGCAAGGGTCGTAGCCGGCTTTCCCGGTCAGCAGAGAGTAGGCTCTCCGGCAGATCCCGACCTTTCTGTCATAGGTCGTGGCCTGGCCTTCCTCATCGAAGGCTATGACGATAATCGCCGCTCCCAACGCCTTGATTTCACGGGCTTTCTCAAGGAATATCTCTTCTCCTTCTTTAAGTGAAATGGAGTTGACAATGCACTTGCCCTGGGCGTTCTTGAGACCTGTCACAAGGGTGTCCCAGTGTGAAGAATCGATCATCACGGCGGCCTTCGCCACCGCCGGATCGTTGGAGACGTGGCGCAGGAATTTCTCCATCTCGAGCCGAGAGTCCAGCATTGCGTCGTCCATGTTGATGTCGATGACGGAGGCCCCGTTCTCGATCTGGCCGGCGGCGATCTGAAGCCCGGTCTCGTAGTCTCCCGCGGCGATCAGTTTGGCGAATTTTCTGGAACCGGCCACGTTGGTCCTCTCGCCGACATTCGTGAAGTTGTTCTTCCTGTCGATGGCCACGCTTTCCAGTCCGCTGACATAGAGGACATTGTCCTTCGCCGGAATGCTCCGTGGACATATTCCTTCAACGGCTTCCGCGATGGCTTTTATGTGTTCCGGAGTCGTGCCGCAGCAGCCTCCGACGATGTTCACGGACCCGTCGAGCGCCATTTTACGCACCGCGGCGGCCATCTGCGAAGGGGTCTCGTCGTACCGCCCCATCTCGTTCGGCAGCCCCGCGTTCGGGTAACAGCTCACGGCGCAGGCGGCCCAGGAGGAAACTTCTGCGATCAGCGGGACCATATCCTCGGCTCCGAGCGAGCAGTTCAGCCCGAACGAAAGCGGGTCGCAGTGCCGGATGGAACGGTAGAAGGCTTCCATCGTCTGCCCCGTCAACGTGCGTCCGCTGCGGTCGCTCAGCGAGGCGGAGACCATCACAGGAATCCCAGCCGCTTCCTGAATATGTCCGAGCGCGTAGATGGCGGCTTTCGTGTTCAGGGCGTCGAAGCAGGTCTCGAAGAGAAGCAGGTCCACGCCGCCCCGGACCAGACCCCGGATCTGCGTCTCGAAGGCGGCGGCCATCTCGTCGAATGAATATGGCCGTTCGGCGGGGTCGTTGATGTTCTGGGCGAGTGACAGGGATTTTCCGGTGGGGCCTACGCTTCCGGCCACCCAGACTTTGCGGGAGGCTTTCCCGGCGGCCCGTCTGGCTATCAGCGCCGCGGCCTCGGCCATCTGTCCGGCCTTGTCGGACAAGGCGTATTCAGACTGCGAAATTGCATTGGCACTGAATGAGTTGGTCGTGATTATCTCTGCCCCTGCTTCAATATATTCAGAGTGTATCGCCTCGATCGTTTCCGGGGCGGTGAGATTGAAAGATTCGCTGTTGCCCTGAAGCCCTTTGCGCTGGAGCATCGTGCCCATTCCTCCGTCGAGGATGAGTATCCGTCTGCCGAGCGCCTCCCTGATTCCGTCCATATCCGGTTAAAAGCAAGATTTGAGTATTCCTATGACATTGGCCGACTTGCCCATCGTGTAGAAGTGGACACCCGGCACTCCGTGCGCCAGAAGGTCCTTGCACTGGGCTGTGGCCCATTCCTGGCCGATCTGGTAGACAGCGTCCTTGTCGTCCCGGTGGGCGGCGATCTCGTTTGTCAGTTCGACCGGAATGTCTATCGAGAAGGATTCGGGCAGCAGCCTGACCTGTCTCGGAGTGGATATCGGTTTGATTCCCGGGATGACCGGGACGGTGATCCCGGCCTTGCGGCATCTGTCAACGAAATCGTAGAACACCTTGTTGTCGAAGAACATCTGGGTGGTGATGTAGTCCGCTCCGGCGTCGACCTTCCGCTTTAGGTTGGCGATGTCGTCCTCGATGTTGGCAGCCTCGAAATGTTTCTCCGGGTAGCCTCCCACACCGATAGTGAAGAAGCCTTCGCAGCCGTTCTCCTTCTCGAACCGCCTCACGGCCTCGACCAGTTCGTTGGCGTGGCTGTAGCCGCCGGCGATGGGGGAGAACCTCTTCTCGCCCACAAGGCAGTCACCCCTCAGGGCAAGAATGTTCCGGATCCCCATGAAGCGGAAATCCTGGAGCTGGAACTCGATCTGCTCGGCGGTCAGGCCTCCGCAGATGAGATGCGGGACGACATTGACCTTGAGCTCCGACTGGATTGCGCCGCAGACGGCGGTCTCGCTGACGCGCCTTCTGACAAGACGTTTCCTGAAACTGCCGTCCGGCTGCTCCTCATAGGCCACCTCGTCTCTGTGGCAGGTGACGTTTATGTACTTGGGATTAAACTCGATGAACGGTCTTATCTCATTCAGAAGTTCATCTTTGGTGATGCCTTTGAGGGGCGGTACTATCTCAAGTGAAGGGTACTGCTTTCTGTTGTCCATTATCGTGTCTGCGATTTCTTTCCTGTCAACGTTCAACTCATCTGTGTACATCAAGGTCAGAGCCGTGCGAATGAAACTACGGTCAGCACGTCTCCGCTTACCTTGAACCGCACATCGGAGCCTGCGAATGTCATCCCGTAGATTCTTTCAGGATCGTTCTGGGAACGCGGCCTCGGATCCTGGGCGAGGACTTCCCGGAGCGCTTCCGCATCGATTCCGTCAGGAACGGACGCTTCAAAAACCACTTCCAGAGGTTTCCATCCGTTCTCGTCCACAAAGCCCGCCGCGGCCTCGGGGTGGCTGTCCGTGTAGGTGACATACGGCTTCACATCGTAAACCGGTGTCCCGTCCATCAGGTCGGCTCCAAGCACGTTGATGGCAGGACCGTCCGGGCAGTCATATTCAATGGACTCGATCCGCACGGAAGAGAGGCCGAGTCTGTTGGGACGGAAAGGGGAGCGGCTGGCAAAGACCCCGACGCGGGTGTCGCCTCCCAGCCTCGGAGGGCGCACTGTGGCCTGGAAACGGTCTCCATCCTCCGGCACGGCGGAGAAGCCCCACACGAGCCAGAGGAAGTCGAAGCCTTCAAGTCCGCGCACGGCGTCGGGATTCCGGAACTTCGGCTCGAAGACGATCCTCCCTTTCAGTCCGGGGACGACTCCGGCCTGCCTCGGAACTCCGAATTTCGTTTCAAAGGGTGACCTGAAGACGGCTACCGGCTCAATGAACATAGACTACCTGGTCCCACTTGAGGGCCTCCTCGTTCTGAGGCTTCCTCTCATCGGCAGGATAGCCTACCGCGATAAGGCACAGAACGGAGTATTTTTCAGGAATATCCAGGATAGCCCTCACCTTGTCCTCGGCGCTGACTCCAGGCTCGGTGCTCTGGCGGCCTCTGATGTGGCACCAGCAGGAGCCGAGTCCGAGATCCTCGGCCTGGTACTGCATTGAGACGGCCGCGATGGATCCGTCCTCTACCCACATCTCCTGCTCGGCAGGTTCTCCAAGCACGGCGATCACGACATCCGAGCCGTCCACGAACTGGGATCCGGCAGGCCTGATTTCAGACAACTCCTTGATTTTGGACTTGTTGTCAGTGACCACGAAATGCCATTTCCTCAGTCCCTTCGCTGACGGCGACATCAGTGCCGCCCCCAGGATGGTCTTGACATCCTCTTCGCTGACTTTCTTTCCGGTGTAAGCGCGGTGGCTTCTGCGCATGCGCGCAAGTTCTTTAAAGCTCTGCATTGATAGTTGACTTTCTGCAAAAATACAACATTTCTCCGAGGATTGAGCATCGCCGGCGGCAACATCGTTCACACGCCCGTGTAGATGCCGCCTCCGGTCGAGAAATGCCTTGTGAACTTCACCGAAGCTGTCGAAGGGGTGCTGATGCTGACGAAGCCGACCCCGCCTTCGACATTGTCCGGGAAGGACACCGGCTCGGTGAAGGTGGCGTCCCCGTCCGTGTAGTCATAGATGCCCATGGCTTTGAGGTAGTTGTACTCGCCTCCGGAGATGCCCCAGACCCTGGCGTTGAAAGTGACGTCGCATTCAGCGTACTGGAACGCGTAACCGGCAGGCATCTGAACGAATTCCGGGTAGACCGAGAATGTCATTGAGAATGAACCGTCTTTGAACAGTCTGTCGGAGAAGACGTTGTAGGTGTTCTCCGACGCTCCGGTCAGGTCGATGTCTCCGGCCGGAGCACCGTCCTGAAGGATGGGGTCGTTGCCTTTGTCGATGACCAGCCCTTTCGAGTAATGGAGGACCTGATGCTTCTGGTCATCGTCGACCCAGTCCAGGTAGATGTAGAGGTCGTCTCTTCTCTCGTAGTCCGCGGTCAGTCGGTAGAAACTGTTCTCTCCCGCGATGTCCTGGCCCTGGAGCTTTATCCTGTACACCTGGTCGCTGTAGGTGACGGCCGGGTTCTGCTGGCAGACAGTGTCTGCGATCGAGATGGCCGGAGCGTATGGCACTGTCACTTCGGAATATGCCTTGTAGGCCCCTCCGTCCGCCGTCGCCTCAATCCTCACTGTGTCGCCCGGCCGGAAGTCAGCCTTGAAGGTGAACCTGGTCTGTCTCATCCCGCTTGCGGAGTAACCGTCCGCCTCGGTCGTGCTTTCTCTCTCGAACAGAGCGTCGTCCCTGTCGTCCCTGACCCCGTCGGCCACCTTCGTCCCGTTCACGAAACAGGTGACGCTGCCGGAGGTCACGCTCTCGACCTTGACATCCTTGCTGACGGCGAGATAGACCGCGTGTATTGTGTCACCCACGCACAGCTGAGCGTTCATCTGAAGCTGCGCCGGGATGTCGTCCCTGTGGAAATCCACTTCCTTCTCGCAGGCGCAGAGGAAGGCCGCCGTGGCCGCTGCTAAAATGATCTCTTTGAATATTCCTGTGATTCTCATTGTCTTAGAAGTTGTAGGTGTAGCCGAATGATGGAATGACCGGGAGAATCGTTATGGATTTTAGTTTCTCCCTTCTCACGTAGAGATTGCTGTCCGTCTCGTCGACAGAGTTTGATCTGTAGAAGACAAAGTTCGGGTTGAGCCTGTTGTAGGCGTTGTAGACCCCGAAATTCCAGACGCTTTCCCCGCGTCTTTTCTTCTTGTGGTAGTTCACCCCGATGTTCAGTCTGTGGCTCGGCGGCAGTCTGTAGTTGTTCCTGTGAGGGGAGTAGTCCACCTGCACGAAGGTGCCGTCAGGCTGCTGCAGGACAACCTCCCTTTCCGGCACGGTCGTGGCTCCTCCCGTGGCGAAAGTCCAGACGGCGCTGATGTCCCATTTCCGGCCGAGTTTCTGGTTGACCACAAGCGAGATGTTGTGGCGGCGGTCGTAGCGGTACGGATAGCGCTCACCGTTGTTGATCAGACCGTTGGTGAAAATCCTGTCGCTTTTGGCGAGTGTGTAGCCGAGCCAGCCTGTCGTCTTTCCTGCCGTCTTCTGGATGAACAATTCGACTCCGAAGGCTCTTCCTTCGCCCATCACGACATTGTCCTCCCAGGACTGGGAACTGGCAAGGAACGTGATTCCGTCTTTATACTCAAGGACATTGCGCATCTCCTTCCAGTAGCCTTCGACTGAGAATTCCCAGCCTTGCAGCCCGCTGTAGTACAGCCCCAGGGAGTACTGGTCAGCCGTGACGGGCTTGATGTCCTTGGTGATCGGGACCCAGAGGTCGACGGGGAGCGTGATCCTCGCCGAGGAAAGGAGGTGGACGTACTGCGACATCCTTGAATATGCCGCCTTGGCGCTCGCGCCTTTCCCGAAATCAATCTTTGCCGAGACCCTCGGTTCCGGTGACCAGTAGGTCCTGCCGCTGGTGACGAACATCGAAAGGTGCAGTCCCGGGTTGAGGGTAAGCCATTTCCAGACTGAGAAGTCGTCCTCGGCGTAGAGAGAGAACTCGTGTCCTTTCCTGTCGGGGTTGTTGCCGTTGGTGTAGGTCGTGTCGGTCACGTTCTTCCCTCCGTTCTCCTCCTTCTCGACGGAGGAGCAGGTCTCCGGAACGAAGGTGTGGTGGACATATTCACCGCCGAACTTGACAAGATGCCGGGATGAGGGCGTGTAGTCGAAGTCGATTTTCGCCGTGATGTCGCGGATTCCGGAGGCGTAGTCGAACTTGTAGGTGTACTTGGTAACCTCCCCGTCGATGGCGTCTTCCGTCCTGGTCGTGTAGCCCATATCCATGTCGTAGCCGGTCCAGGCGAGGGTGGTGTTGGCGAAGAGCCTTCCGCTGAAGACGTGGTTCCACCTTAGGGCGGCGACCGTGTTGCCCCAGTTGATCCGTGTCTTGTCGTCGGAAACGCTTGAGAATCCGTAGGAACTGTCGTCCTCCTCCTTGTCTTTGTAGTAGAACACGTCCCGGCCGTGGTAGACGTTGAGGAACAGCCTGTCGGAGTCGCTGAACCTGTGCGAGACCTTGGCGTCAAGGTCGTAGAAGAAGTAGTTGGCCGGCACCTTGAAGGCCCGCAGAAGGCCGTCGAACAGGATCGTGTGCATCCCTCTGGCACTGACCGAGTAGGTGGTCTTACCCTTGAAGACAGGGCCTTCGAGATGGAACTTGTCGCTCAGCAGCCCGACTCCGACAGTCCCGTGCGTCTCCTGAAGGTTGCCGTCATTCGTCCTCACATCGATGATGCTGGAGATCCTGCCGCCGTACCTGGCCGGGAACGCCCCCTTGTGCAGGGTCACCTTCTTGACGGCTTCCGGCTGGAAGATCGAGAACAGTCCGAGCATGTGCTCAGCGTTGTACAGCGAGATCCCGTCCAGAAGCAGAAGGTTCTCGTCAGGGCCGCCGCCGCGCACGTATATTCCTGAAAAGCCTTCCGCTCCGCCCTGCACTCCCGGCATCAGCTGGATGGTCTTCAGCACATCGGATTCGCCGAAGAGGGTGGGGGTGTTCCTGATCAGGTTCATAGGAATTTCGATGGAACTCATTCTGGTCGCGGTTATCCCCGTCTCCCTCCGGGCCGAGACCACGGCCTCGCTGAGCCTCGAATCCGCCTCCAGGACGACGTTCACCGTGGTGTCCCGGACGAGGTCGAGGGTCACCGTCGTGTCGCGGTAGCCCACGTAGGAATATCTCAGCGTCACACCTTCGCCTCTGGGCAGGGTGAGGGTGTAGAATCCGTAGCTGTTGGTGGCCGCTCCGGCCTCGCCGCTCAGGACACCGGCCTCGATGAGAGTCTCGCCGGTGGACTTGTCCGTGACGTGGCCGCTTACCGTGGCCGTCGGCCTTCGTGTCTGCGCAACCGTCAGCGGCACCGCGAGAAGCAGAGCCGCGGCCGTGAGCAAAGTCTTGAGGTTCATCATAACCGAGTATTTTTTAGGTCTTTTGCCGCCGCTGTCCGCGGTGACATCGCGAACATAATCCTTTTTTTCTGTCTTCCTTGCGTCAAGGCGGGGGTTTTTTCTTAAATTTGCGATTATGCGAAAAAAAAATCTTAAGATAATTTTTGTTTTTTTGTCTCTCGCCGCGCTGACCCTTTCACAGGGCTGCCACAGAAAGCCGGCCGGACCGCCTCCGGAGGCCGTTGAGGTCAAGGATTCTGTGCCGGCTATGGGTTTCTGGCCGGATTCCCTCCGTCTTGTAGAGGACGAGGTCCGAAGCGGGGAGACGTTCACGGGCCTGATGACCCGTCTCGGTCTTTCAATGACGGACGCGATGGAAGTCGCCTCCGCCTGCGATTCCGTCTTCGATGTCCGGAAATTGCTCGCCGGCAATTCCCTGGAGGCCTATTACCTTCCTGATTCGACGGCGGCGGACTCCCTGCTTTATCTTGTCTATGTCCGCAACAGGGCCGACAGGGTCATATTCAAGACAACGGCTCCTTTCAAGGTGTGGGAATGGTCGAAGCCTGTGGAAAGTTCCCGGGAAGCGGCCGATGTGACGATCACGTCCTCGCTCTGGAACGACATGACCGCCGCCGGGAAGTCCCCGCAGCTGATAGTCCCTCTGTCCGAGATCTACGCCTGGTCGGTGGATTTCTTCGGTCTGCAGGAGGGCGACCGCTTCAGGGTGCTTTACAACCAGCTGAAATGCGACGGGGAAGTGATGGCCGTCGACACAATCTATTATGCTGAGTTCATCCGGGACGGAAAGGTGATCCCGGCCATCCGCTTCGACCAGGGTGACAAAGGCAATCTTTATTGGAACGAGAAAGGCGAGAGCCTGCGCAAGGCCTTCCTGAAGGCCCCTCTGAAGTTCTCGAGGATCAGTTCCGGCTTCTCCTACCACCGCAAGCATCCTGTGACAGGCAAGGTCAGACCGCATACCGCGGTGGATTACGCCGCCCCGTCCGGAACTCCGGTGATGAGCATCGGCGACGGGACGGTGGTCAGTGCCGGCTGGTCGAACGGTGGTGGCAACACTGTGAAAATCAGGCACAATTCAGTCTACACGACTGCCTATCTCCACCTTTCCCGTTACGGGAAGGGCATCAAGGCGGGCGCGAGGGTGCGTCAGGGCGAAGTCATCGGCTATGTCGGGTCCACGGGCCTTTCCACGGGACCTCACCTCGATTTCAGGGTGTGGAAGAACGGGACCGCCATCAACCCGCTCAAGATGGAGTCGCCTCCTTCCGATCCGATCGGAAAGGAAAATCTTCCGGCGCTTGACTCGACCTACAGGCATTACAGAAGCCTGCTGGATGAATATGAAGGAAAATGAATATGAAGGGAAACATTGATCTTTAACGGAATCTTTAACCATAGATAACATTAATCTTTAACCGATATGTACAGACATTTGACTTTTTCAGCCTTGTCGCTTGCCGCTGTCTTGCTCGCCGGCTGCGCCGGAGGAGGCTCCGGACAGAAATCAGCACCTGCGATCGCCCGTGACGCGGAGATCGAGCGCAAGGTGGACAGTGTGCTTTCCAAGATGGACCTTACCGCCAAAGTCGGCCAGATGGTCCAGCTGACCTCCTCCACGGTGACTTCCACCGACGGCCGCACCCTCGATCAGGAGAAACTCCAGAAGGTGATCGGCGAGATGAAAGTCGGCTCGATCCTCAACGTCTTCTGGGACGAGGCCCAGAGCAGGGAATTCACCGCGGAACTTGTCTCGCAGATCCAAAGCAAGTCGATGGAGGCGATCGGCATCCCTTGCATCTACGGTCTTGACATGATCCACGGAGCGACCTACCTGACTGACGGAACTTTCTTCCCGCAGGAGATCAACCTCGCTGCGACTTTCAACCGTGAATATGCCCGGGCTATGGGCGAGGCTATGGCCTACGAGACCCGCGCGGCGATGGTGCCGTGGGTGTTCTCCCCGGTGATGGACCTGGGACGCAACCCTGTCTGGCCGAGAATGTGGGAAAGTTTCGGCGAGGACGCCTATCTCAACGCCGAGATGGCCGTGGCCGAGACCAAGGCTCTCCAGGGCGAGGACCCGAACAACATCGACGACAGGCACGTGGCCGTCAGCCTGAAGCATTTCATGGGCTACGGTGTTCCTGTGTCCGGCAAGGACAGGACTCCGGCCATCATCGCCGAGAACGATTTGAGGGAGAAGTACTTCCGTCCTTTCAAGGACTGCATCGAGGCCGGCGCTCTGACCATAATGGTCAATTCCGCTTCCATCAACGGTGTGCCTACTCACGCCAACGCTGGACTTCTGACCGGCTGGGTCAAGGAAGACCTTGACTGGGACGGAATGATCGTGACCGACTGGGCCGACATCAACAATCTCTTCGAGAGAGACCACGTGGCCAAAGACCGCAAGGAGGCGCTTGCGATGGGTATCAACGCCGGCATCGATATGGTGATGGATCCTTACGATTTCCAGTGCTGCACCGACCTCAAGGAAGATGTCGAGGCCGGACTCATTCCGATGTCGAGGATCGACGACGCTGTCCGCAGAATCCTGCGGCTGAAATTCCGCCTCGGCCTGTTCGACAATCCAGTTTGGGATGTCAGTGGCTATGACAGGTTCGCCTGCAAGGAGTTCGAGGATGCTGCCTATGCCTCCGCAGTCGAGTCCGAGGTCCTGCTCAAGAACGAGGGCGGCATCCTTCCTCTTGAATATGGAACAAAGATTCTGGTGACAGGCCCTAACGGCAATTCGATGAGGGCTTTGAACGGTGGCTGGTCCTACACCTGGCAGGGTGACGCCGACAGGTTCGCCGCTGACCGCAACACGATCTACGAAGCCCTTGCTGAGAAGTTCGGGGAGAAGAACGTCACCTTCGAGCCGGGCGTCGTCTATGACGAGAGCGACCGCTGGGCTTCCGGCGCCTGGCAGAAGGAGTTCACGGACGGCATTTCCAAGGCCGTGGCCGCCGCTTCGAGGGCGGATGTCATCATCGCCTGCGTCGGGGAGAACAGTTACTGCGAGACTCCGGGCAATATGGACGACCTGAACCTTTCGGCCGGCCAGAAGGAACTTGTGAAGAGCCTTGCCGGGACCGGCAAACCGATAATCCTTGTCCTGAACGAAGGCCGTCCGCGTGTCATAGGGGACATCGAGCCTCTCGCCAGGGCCGTCATCGATGTGATGCTTCCTGGTAACCAGGGTGGAGACGCTCTCGCCGCTCTGATGTCCGGCGAGGAGAACTTCAGCGGCAGGCTGCCTTTCACCTATCCTAAGTACGTCAACTCCCTGCACACCTACGACTACAAGGTTTCCGAGAGCCGTGAGACGATGGAGGGAGCCTACAACTACGACGCGGTGATGGATGTGCAGTGGCCTTTCGGACACGGACTCAGCTACACGACTTATGAATATTCAGACTTCAGATGCGCCGGTGGCTCTGATTTCACCGCCGACGACAACCTCGAGTTCGAGATCACGGTGAAAAACACCGGCTCGCACGACGGCAAGGAGGCTGTGC
>CAVJKE010000007.1:0-19571 GCA_963649695.1 bacterium | reverse complement strand
GTGAACCATCTCTGGCATCTGATTTTCGGAGACAAACTCTTCTTCATGCCTGTCTGGTGGGCCTACTCGATCTGCCTGGGCCTGTTCTTCGCCGCGATGCCGTTCAGCCGCTATATGCACATCCTGACGGAGGTGCTGTGGATCCTGCTGCGCAACGCCGGAATCAAACCGAACCATCCGCGCAAGGGAGTGGCCGAGGCCGAGATCTACGCCTGCTCAAGCTGCGGACTCTGTCTGGATGCCTGCCCGATGAATGTGCAGAAGAAGAACCTGAAGTTCTCCTCGGTCTATTTCATTAGATTCCTACGCCGTCACAACGAAAAGAAAATCAATGATATAGCAGACAAGTGCCTGATGTGCGACAAGTGCCACGCCCTCTGCCCTGTCGGGGTGGACGCTCCGGCACTTAGGCGGGCGCAGCGCAAGACCGTCAACAATTCGCTTGCCTACGACTATTCCTACCTCAAGTCAGCTGCGGTCTGCCCGGTCTCGGCGGCAGGAATGTCCGCTCCGGCTGGCGACAGGGCCGATGGAACCGGCTCCGTACAGGCTGCCGCGGACGCTCCGGTCATGTATTTCGCTGGCTGTATGAGCCATCTCACCCCGAGAATCATCAAATCCGTCGAGAGCATATTCAAGAAAGCAGGTGTTGAATATGTCTTCGCGGACCGCGACGGGGGAATCTGCTGCGGGCGGCCTTTGATGCTCGCCGGCAAGACCGACGCCGCCCGGGAGACCATCGCCGCCAACCGCAGGATGATCCTCGAGTCGGGCTGCCGCACGCTCGTGCTGTCCTGCCCGATCTGCTTCAAGGTCTTCAAGGATGAATATGCTCTCGAAGGCATCGAGGTGCTTCATTACACTCAGTACGTCAAGCGTCTTGTGGATGCCGGCAGACTGACTCTGGAAGCGGGTGACGAGAAGATCGTCTACCACGATCCGTGTGAACTCGGCCGAGGCTGCGGCGTTTATGCTGAGCCGCGCGCCGTCCTGGGACAGGTCGGGAATCTTGTCAAGGCCGCCAAGGAAGGCGACGAGAGCATCTGCTGCGGAGGAAGTCTGGGCAGCCTGACCCTGGACGCCCACGACAGGGCGAAGGTGACCGAGTCCGCCGTCGCCAACCTTATGACGAACGGCCCTCAGACCATCGTCACAGCCTGTCCTCTTTGTCTGAAAACCTTCTCGGAGGCCGCTCCGGAAGGGGTTAAGGTCAAGGATTTCGCCGAGATCGTCAGCGGAAAAGCTTGTCGATCTCTTTGACGGATTCCGGAAGGGAGAAGACCACGACCCTGTCGTAAGGCTCGATGCGGGTTGAGCCGACGGCGATCATCGCCTCGCTGCCCCTGATGAGGCCGCCGATGACCGCGTCTTTGGGGAAGGTGATGTCCTTCAGAGCGCCTTTGGTGATCCCGCTGCCGGCTGCGACGGTATATTCGAGCACCTCCGTGTCCGTGCCGCTCATATAGCGCACGAGCCTCGCCTTGCCGCTGAGGGTGAATTTGAAAAGCCTTCCGGCCGTGATCAGTTTCTTGTTGATCACCGAGTCAACGCCCATCTCTTCGGCGAGATGGATGTACTCGATGTTCTCGACCTCGGCTATGGTCTTGTCCACGCCGAATTTCTTGGCCACCACGCAGGCCAGCACATTGGCCTCGTCGTTGCCGGTCAGGGCGAGGAACGCGTCGTGTTCCTTTATGCCCTCTTCAAGGAGCAGGTCTGAGTTCCTTCCGTCGCCGATGACCACGATGACGTTGTCCGGCAGCCTTTCCGAAAGAACCATGCCGCGTTCCTTGTCTTTCTCAAGGATCTTCACCGAAGAGATCTTGGAGCTGAGTCTCGCCGCCACAAGCTCGGCGATCCTGGACCCGCCGAGAATCATCACCCTGTCGATCTCTATGTTGCTCTTGCCGAGGAACTTCTTGATGAACTCCATTCCTTCCCTGGTGGCGATGATGAACACCAGGTCGTTGAACATCAGCTTGGTGTCGTACTTCGGCATGATCGTCCTGCCTCCGCGGGTGATCGCGATGACGCGGAACTGGAGGTTGTCGCTGGTGGCTATGGCCGCGAACTCGGCGATCTTCATGTCCAGGAGAGGGGAGTCCTCCTCGAGTTTGAACACCTCCACCTGGAGCTTGCCCCTGGCGAAGTCCATCGAGTCCATCGAGGTCGTGTGCTTGAGAAGGTCGAGGATCTCATCGGCCGCAAGCCTCTCTGGATAGAACATCAGTTCGATGCCCATCTGCTTGAACAGCAGCTTGTTCTCTGCCGAGAGAAAGTCGTTGTCGTCGATTCTGGCCGTGACCTTCTTGGCTCCGAGGTTCTTGGCGAGAAGGGCGCTGACTATGTTCACGTCCTGCGGCACGAAAGGCACGACGGAGATGAACAGGTCCGCATCCTGGACTCCGGCCTCGCGCATCACCTTGAGCGATGACGACGGGCCTTCGATGGCGATCACGTCGGCGATGGCGCTGAGGTTCGACAGTCTCGCCGGGTCGTCGTCGATCACGGTGATGTCATTCGCTTCCAGGCTCAGCATCTTGGCAAGATGCGAACCGACCTCTCCCGCTCCCTGAATTACGATTTTCATACCGATTGTTTACTAATATATTCAAAAATGCTCTTGCCTTTGAGGAGGGCGGCAGGGATGATCCATTCCGGGAAAAGCCGCGGAACATCGATACGGCGGTGCGTGTCGGCATATTCCTGGACCTGGGAGACTTCCGTCCTGACCCTGAGGGCGCGGAACTCCTTGTGCGCCTCCACCACTGCCTTGTAGCACTCCTTCTTCCTCGTCAGAAGGTAAACCGCCGCCGAACACCCGTCAAGGCACATTCTTAGGAATATGGTCCTGTCCGCTCTGCGGCAGGCTTTTATGGCGGCCTTGTCCGGTGTCAGTTCCCGCACCTCCTGCAGGGCGTAGGTCTTCGCAAGGTTGTTGTTCAGCATCAGCAGGTTGTTGCGGAAGTTCAGTTTCAGTTTCCACGGGGAGTCATTCGGCAGAGTCCCGCCCCCGAGATGCCAGACGACGGATTTCGGAACCACGTTGACGCTTTTGCCCTCCAGCTGGAATCTCCAGCAGAGGTCGATCTCCTCCATATGTGCGAAAAACCTGTCGTCAAGCCCTCCGGCCTTTTCGTAGTCCGAGGCCCGCACCATCAGGCAGGCCCCCGTGGCCCAGAAGACCTTGGCTGGGGAGTCGTACTGACCCTCGTCCTTCTCGACCTTCTTCATCACCCGGCCGCGGCAGAACGGGTAGCCGAAACGGTCAAGAAGCCCGCCGGCCGCTCCCGCATATTCAAAAGTGTCCTTGTCGTACCAGGAATGGAGTTTCGGGGCGCAGGCGGCGCAGTCCGGGTGACTGTCCATCCATTCCTCAAGCGGGGCGAGCCAGCCGGAGGACACCTCGATGTCCGAGTTGATCAGGACGAAGTACTCGAGAGAGGAGGCTTCCGGGAGCGAGCGCACAGCCTTGAAGGCGGCGTTGTAGCCTCCCGTGAATCCGAGATTCTTGCCCAGACGGATCTGTCTTACGGAAGGGAACGACTCCGTCATCATCTCCATCGAGCCGTCGGTGGAGCCGCTGTCGGCCACGATGACCTCCGCCCCTTCCGTCATCGACGAAAGGAGGGCGGGCAGGAAACGTTTAAGGTAATCCTTTGTGTTCCAATTCAGTATGACAACCGCCGTGCGCATAGCCTAGTTCTCCTTGCAGCAGCCGCCGTCCTTGTCGCAGCAGCCTTCGTGATTTCCGCCTTCTTCGTGGCAGCAGCCACCTTCGTGGTCACCGCCTTCCTCGTGGCAGCAGCCTCCGTCCTTGCGGCCCTCGCCGTGGCAGCATTTGCCGTTCTTCTTGTGGCAGTGATGACCTTCCTCATCCTGAGGCAGATACTCGCCGTGAAGACCCTCGTTGAGTTCCTTCTCGGTGGCCTCTCTGACGCTGACGACCTTGCCCGTGAAGTTCAGGGTCTTGCCGGCCATAGGATGGTTGAAGTCCATCGTCACGCTGTCTTTCTCTACCTTGTAGACCGTCCCCTGGACGACCTGGCCTGTGTTGCTCATCATCGGGATGACCGTGCCTATGACCAGAAGATCCTCGCGGACCTTGCCGTCGATCTCGAACGCCTGCATAGGCAGTTTGAAAAGGCGGTTCTCGTCGCGGACTCCGTAGCCTTCCTCCGGGGTGAGGGTGAAGGCGAACTCGTCGCCCGGCTCCTTGCCCTCGACCTCGCTTTCGAATTTAGGGAGCAGCATATGTGTGCCGTGAATGTAGTCCAGCGGACGCTCTTCGGTGGCTTTGTCGGCGAGCTTGCCGTCGACGATCAGTTCGTAGGTCAGTGAGACCACATTGTTTTTCTGTACTTTCATAAATGTATGATTGTTAATTATTTATATTCACTTTAAATTTGCGTCTACCTCGCTCTCAGGCGCTGAAGTCGACGTTTCCGAACGCTAAGGTAGGAATAAGTTTTGATTTACACATCCTCGAGTCGTCTCCGGCGAGAAGAAGCGAACCCCAAAGTTTCAGCAGATTGCCGGTGATAAGCACCTCGCGCACAGGATGCACAATCCGGCCTTTCCTGAACACGAAGCCTTCGACTCCGAAGGAAAAATCCCCGGAGACCGGGTTGCTGTTGCCTCCGTTGAAGCCTGTCACCAGCACTCCGTCGCCCACCAGTTCCATTATCCTGTCCCTGTCAAGAGACCCCTGCACCGGACCGAAAGAAGGTGCCGCGCAAGGCAGCAGGACAGGTCTTGTGACATCGTAGGTGGTCGGCGGGAGGCCGAGTTTCTTGGCGTAGAAGGTGCTGAGGAAGTACTCTTTCACGACTCCGTTCTCGATGACCGGGGTCTCCAGCGTGGAGACTCCCTCTATGTCGAACAGGGTGGAACCGAACTTTCCCTGGCTCTTCGGCCTGTCCCAGACCGTCATCCATTCCGGGAACAGCTTCTTGCCCAGAGAGTCCTGCAGGAACGAGGTCTTCTGCTGCAGCGAACTGCCTCCCAGCGCGCTCATCACAGGATTCAGCAGCTTCGAGGCCACCTCGCTGTCCACGACCATAGTGTACTTCCCGCTTCTGATCTTCTTCGGTCCTATCTGTGAATATGCCCTCCGGTAGGCCTCTTCACCGCAGCCGTCCACCTTGAGGTCGGCGAAAACCGGGGCGGCGTCCCACCAGTAGCCGCTGAACTTGTCCCCGTCCTCACTCTCCACGGTCACCTCGACTCCATATTCAAAGGAAGTCTCGATGTGGCGGCACCTCAGCCCGTCGGAGTTGATGATGACGCAGTCGGAGATGGAGTCTGAATATTCCCCCTCCTCGGAGATGAGTCCCTTGTGGCTTCCTTTCTTGAATATGGCCGCGTCGAGCGCGAGCTGGCGTCTGCGGTCAAGGGAAAGAGCGGGGTAATCTTTGTCATACAGCCCGAGTTCTAGTCCGGTGACGGCGTTCTTCTCAAGCCTGGCAGGGTCGGGAAGGGTGCGCAGAGGCTCCTCCGCCATCATCCTGACGGCAGAGACGGCCTTCGGCAGGAAGTCTCCCTCGACGCAGTCCTCGAGCCTGTTGGTCGAGAACGAACTGGAGCGGCTTCCGATGTAGAGCACGGCGGTCAGCGAGCGGTCGAGGCAGTGCGAGACCTTGTCGATCTCCCCGTTCAGCGTTCCGAACAATTCCATAAGGCTTTTGTTCAGAGTGATGCGGACGTGGTCCGCCCCGAGGGCCAGCGCCTTTTCCTGGCATCTGACGGCCAGTTCAATCTCGGCCGCCGTGAGTGTTCCTTTGATTTCTTCCATTCTGTTCCCCTCCTATTCTCCTCCGACTGTGAGATTGTTGACCAGCACGGTCGGGATGCCGCACGACACAGGGCAGCTCTGCCCTTTGCCGCAGGTCCAGGCCCCCTTGTCGATCTTCAGGTCGTTCCCGACGGCCACTATGTCGGCCAGGGCCTGCGGCCCGTTGCCGATGATGTTGATGTCCTTGACAGGCTGCGTGAGCCTTCCGTTCTCGATCAGGAAGCCGCTCTTCACGAAGAAGGTGAAGTCACCCTCTCCGATCTGCACCTGCCCGTTGCTGAACTGGTCGACGTAGATTCCTTTCTTCACGGAGGCGATGATGCTTTCCTTGTCGGCTTTGCCGCTCTCCATATAGGTCGACCTCATCCTCGGGATAGGGGCGTACCTGAAGGACTCCCTCCTGCCGTTGCCGGTAGGGGAGACCCCGTAGAAGCCGGCGCTGATCCTGTCGTGCAGGTAGGAGGTCAGGACTCCGTCCTTGACCATATAGGTCTTCTGCCCAGGGACTCCTTCGTCATCGAAATTGACCGAACCTCTGTCCAGCAGGACAGTGCCGTCGTCCACGATGGAGATGTCCTTGCGGCAGACCTCGCTTCCGATCCTGCCGGAGAAGATAGACTGGCCTTTACGGTTGAAATCGGCCTCGAAAGCGTGTCCCATAGCCTCGTGCAGCAGGATTCCGGATGCTCCCGCCCCCATAACGACGGGCATCTGCCCTCCTTTCGGACGTCTGGCGGCGAAACGGTCGTCGATTCCGGCGACAACCTCGTCGGCGACCTCGTCGAGCAGGGCTTCCGTGATCATCTCGGCTCCTGCCCTGTAGGCTCTCGAAGAGCCTTTGTTCTCGTTCTTCCCGTCCTGGCTGAACACTGCCGAAGCCGACAGGATGCCCATCGGTCTCGTGTCGAAGGTGAGTTCCCCCAGCGAGTTGAACATAAGGATGTCGCTCACAAGGCTCTCGAAGCGGACGATGATCTTGATGATGCGGGAATCCTTCGCGGCGATCTTCTCCTGAAGCCTTTCCAGCACCGGAGCCAGGGCTGCGAAGTCAGTGTCTCTCCAATCTTTTGTCAATGAATATCTTGTCGGAGGACCGGGCTTCACGGCGCAGTTGATCGCCACCTCCGCTACGGCCTTTCCTCCGGCGATCTTTGCGGCCGCTTCAGCGGCTTCGGCCAGCGACCTCGGGTCGGTGTTCTCCGTGTAGGCGTAGCCGGTCTTCTCGCCGTCAAGGACGCGGATACCCGCTCCGTAATCTTTTGAGTATGAGCCTGTCGAGACCACTCCGTCCTTCAGCATCAGGCAGGCCGCCGTGCTGCTCTCGAAGAACAGGTCGCAAAAGGTCCCTCCGCTGCCGAGTCCCTCGGCGGCAAGTCTTTCCAATTGTCTTTCATTGACCTGGAACAGGTCCAGGTAGTAGTTCTTGTTTCTGTACATTATTATCCATTTCCCGGCGGACTGTCTGCCGGCGGGACTAAATCTTGTTTTTCTTCTTCTCGGCTGCGAGGAACTTCTCGAATTCCTCGTTGACAGCCTGGATCTTGCTGAACTTCTCGGGGTCGTGGATGATCGTCCCGTCGCTGGAGGCCTCGGCCACAATGGTGAACGGCGGCTCCGTGTTGTCCATCAGCAACCATCTGTCGCAGATAGGCATGAAATCCCTGAACAGGTAGTGGAGACCGACGCTGTAGCGCCTTCTGATAGTCTCCTCCTTGATGTTGTGGCCGCCGGCGGCCACCCGGGCCTTGACTCTGGCCACGGCGAGGTCCGGCGAATTGATCCAGAAGTAGAGGATGGTGACATAGTAACCTTCCTGTTTCGCCTCCTGGATGAATTTCAGAAGGAACCTTGTCGCCAGGGTGGTCTCGATGCAGAAGTCGGCTTTCTTCCCGAGCAGGTACCGCATCTTCATCAGCATATAGCGGCTGGCCGCCACATAGGCGGCTTCCGGTTTGAAGGGCGAGAGGCTTTTCGCGAACTCGTCGGAGTTCACGTACTCGCTGCATCCCAGCATCCCCGGCAGAAGCGCGTAGGAAGCTGTTGTCTTGCCAGAGCCGTTGCAGCCCGCTATGATGAAGAGTCTAGGCATTGTCGTTTGCACCTATTTATTCTACCTCTTTTGTGCCGGATTCTTTCTTAGGATGGGTCACACCGTAGCCGAAAAGGGCGAAATCCCCTTTGCAAGGGTCTCCGGGGAAGATTCCTGCGAAGACATCGGTGATTTCCCTGACTGTCGTGATGTCCTTCTGCCGTCTCGCGGTCAGTCCGAGGGCCGTGGCCACATCGTGGACGTGCACGTCGAGAGGGATCAGAAGAGCGGCCGGGTCGCTGTCCTTCCATATTCCTAAATCAACCTTGCCGTCGCGCCGCACCATCCAGCGCCTCAGCATGTTGATCTTCTTGTCGGGGGCTTTCGGGTCGGCCTTCTGGCCGTAGATCCGGGTCCTGAATTCCTCCACAGAAAGTCCTTCGAGGGAGGCGGCTCCCTCGTAGGCGAGCTTCAGATGCGAGCATATTCCCGCCACGTCGCTCCATTTGACCGTCCGGTGGATGCTGGTGGGGTCGGAGCGCCAGCTGCCCCGCATCACATAGTCGTAGGGCTTCCAGTCCATCCAGTCGAAGAGCCGCCCGCAGTCCCGGGTGATCATCGCCCTTCTGCCCCAGGCGAAATGCGCCGCGAAGACGGCGGCGACCTCCACGTCGGCCAGCGACGCTTTCCCGGCCCTGTACCTTTCGGCGAACAGGGTCGGGAAGGCTATCGGGTCTTCCTTGAAGTAGGCGGGGTCGTTGTAGGTCTCCGCCCAACGGATGAGGGTCTCGGTGGTCTGTGGGGTCATATCCAGGTACTTCCAGCCTTTAGAGGTGTCAGTCTTTCGTGGCGGCCTCGAGCTTCTTCAGGAGGGCGAACATCACTACTCCGGCGGCGAGGCACAGGCCCGTCAGTATGCCCCAGTTGGCGGTGAGGGACACTTCTTTCCAGAGCAGGCCCGGAATCGAGCTGAGGTAGCTGCCGACCGCGGTGGCGGCGAACCACAGGCCCATCATCAGGCCTTTGTACTTCGGCGGGGCCACCTTGGACACGAAGGAGATTCCCATCGGGCTGAGCAGCAGCTCGGCGAAGGTGAGGATCAGGTAGGTGCCGATGAGGTAGGCAGGCACGACAGGGTCAGGTGACACCGTGCCGCCGAGCGAAGCCGGTGAAGGCTGTCCCGCGGAGGCGAGGATCATCAGAAGGTAGCCGCAGGCGGCCACGAGCATTCCGATGCCGATCTTCTTCGGAGCGGACGGCTCGAGTCCTTCAGGGTGTTTCGGAGTCTTCCTTGCCGCAAGGGCGCTGAATATGGCCATGGACACAGGCGTGAGCGCCACGACGAAGAACGGATTGAACTGCTGGAAGAGTTGAGGCTGGATCTCGAGCGGATCCGGCAGACCGCGGTAGATGGCGTAGGCGCCTCCCCAGAGGAGGGCTGTCGCCACTCCGCATCCGACCTTGCCGGAGGCCTTTTCAGACTGGAATATGCCGGATAGCGTGTAGACGGAGGCGGCGATCAGGGCCAGCGCCCAGATGTTGAAGCCTATCCTTGTCCAGCCCTCGGCCGTGCTTTGTGTGTAGTCCCTCGCGAACCAGGTGAGTGACTGGCCGTTCTGGTTGAAGGCCATCCAGAAGAAGATCACCACGGCGAACACGAGGCAGAGTGCCACGATCCTGTCCTTGGTCTGCTTCGGGGTGAGTTCCACGCAGTCTCCTCCGGTCTCCTTGGCCTGGTGGGCGTTGACATCGGCGTGTTTGAACCAGTTCCGGCAGCCGAAATAGATGGCGATCGAGGCCACCAGCGAGACGCAGGCGACCGCGAAGCCCATGTTGTAGGACGCTGAGAGTTCGTCGATGTAGTAGGGACAGAAACTGTCGAGGCTCATTCCGGCCACCTCCGGGTCAGGCATCATAGCCTGCAGCCCGCTGAGCTGGGCCGCTCCCTCCGGGGTGATCGTGCCGGCCATCTGCTGGTGGGCGAGAGCCGGGACGGCGGCCTTGTAGACCAGACCGGCCTTCGCCAGAAACTTGTTTGTGATGGCAGTGGCGGCCGGCGGGGCGAACATCGAGCCGAGGTTGATCGCCATGTAGAACAGGCTGAAGGCGCTGTCCCTTTTAGAGGCGTACTTAGGGTCGTCGTAAAGGTTGCCGACCATCACCTGCAGGTTACCCTTGAACAGGCCCGTGCCGACCGAGATCAGCAGCAGGGCGCCGAGCATCACGCTGACTCCGAAGCCGTTGGCGGCCGTAGGGACGGCAAGCACAAGGTAGCCAAGGAACATCACGCAGATGCCGCTGACCACGCATTTACCGTAGCCGATCCTGTCGGCGAGCCAGCCGCCCACCACAGGCATGAAGTAGACGGTGGCGAGGAAGATTGAATAGACCTGGCTGGCCGTGGACTGCTCCCATCCGAACTTCGCCTGGAGGAAGAGCATGAAGATGGCCAGCATCGTGTAGTAGCCGAAGCGCTCGCCCGTGTTGGCAAGGGCGAGCGCGAAAAGACCTTTCGGTTGACCTTTGAACATAGTGTCCGGCTATTCGGTCACTTTCTCAAGCCACTTGACCATTCCGAGCATCACTCCCATCGAGATGAGGCAGATGACAAGGAACACGAGCCAGCAGTACTGGATAGGCCAGGCGTTGTACATCACAGGTCCGATCCAGATCATGAGGTTGCCGAGAGCCGTGGCTCCGAGCCAGAGACCCTGGCAGAGACCCTGCAGGTTCTTAGGGGCGACCTTGGAGACGAACGAAAGTCCGAGAGGCGAGATGAACAGCTCGGCCACGGTCAGGAAGAAGTAGGTGGCGATGAGCACCCACGGACCTGCCAGCATCGAGGTTCTGGTCGCGTCGTCGAGGCTTCTGAACTCTTCGCCTGAAGGGTAGCCCATCGTGGCGGAGAAGATTGTCAGGAAGAGGTAGGCGCAGCCTGCGATGCCCATGCCGATGGCGATCTTGCGAGGGGTCGAGATGACCTTGCCCTTGCGTGCCATCGCTCCGAACACCAGCATGATGACAGGGGTCAGGACGATCACGAAGAACGGATTGACTGCCTGCCAGATCTCAGGGGCGATTGACTCTGTGCGGATGAAGTCGCGGGCGAACACGGACAGCGACTGGCCGTTCTGGTGGAACGAGAGCCAGAAGAACACGGCGATTCCGAGGACCGCGAAGAGGGCGGCCATACGCTGCTTGATCTCCTTGGCCATCGAAGCCTTCTCCTCCGGAGTGTAGTCCTGCACGGCGGTGGACTCTTTCTTGGCCGGGTTAGGGAACATCTTGCGGCAGGCGATGAAGATCACGAGTGAGATCATCATGGCGACCACCGAGGCGATGAACGAGTAGTGGATGCCGGTGTTGAACACGTCTAGGTAGTTTGAGCAGAACGCCGCCACGGCTGATGGGTCGGCCATGTCCACAGGAACGCCTGTGTTGGCCTTCTCGATTAGGGTGGCGAGGTTAGGGTCGACGGTGCCGTCGTTGATGAACTTGTGGCAGAGGGCCGGCAGCTGGGCGTTGTAGACCATGTCGTGGACTTTGAGCCACCAGCTTCTCAGGAGAGGGGCCACGAACGGGGCGAGGAGTCCTCCGATGTTGATGAACACGTAGAAGATCTGGAAGCCGGAGTCGCGCTTGCTCTTCGCGAGAGCGAGGGCCTCAGGACCTTCCTTGGCGGCCTCGGCCTCGAAGTTGTCGTACATCTGGCCCACGATGGCCTGCAGGTTACCCTTGAAAAGACCGTTGCCGAAAGCGATCAGCAGCAGCGCGAAGCAGGTGAAGGCGAGCAGCCAGGTGTGGTTCTCCTTTGTCGCGAGGATAGGGAAGGAGAGAGCGACGTAACCGAGCGCCATCACGATGAGTCCGCTCATGATCGTGGTCTTGTAGTTCTGGGTCTTGTCGGCGATGATGCCTCCGACAAGGGAGAGAACGTAGATGCCGCAGTAGAACACTGAATAGATGAGGCCGGCGGTGCCGTCGCTCAATCCGAACTTGGAGCAGAGGAACAGCAGCAGCACGGCGTTCATGATGTAGTAGCCGAAGCGCTCGCCCATATTGCTCAGCGCGGCTGAAATCAGTCCTTTAGGATGTCCTTTCATAAATGTGTCTTTTATTGTTGTTTTGAATATTCAAGCGTGTGCGGACGGCCTGCGTCCGCTTCCGTGGCGGCGCTGAGTCCGCCTAACAAGTCACTAATATAGAAATAAGTCTCCAAATGACCAAATTTATGTGCCGCAGGACCGGCTTTTTGGCCGGCGGTGTACAAAAATTTCATATTCATCAAGCCTTTCACTATATTTGTCAGTCCGGCTGACGGTGCGACGCCGCTTCGGCGCGCTTCCCCCCGGGCCGGTAAAGCTGAATTCAGGAAATGAAGAAGGTGCTGATAAAACTGATGGAAGGTCTGCTCCGGCTGCTGTCGGCGCTTCCTTTACGCTTCCATTACGCCTGGGCAGGCTTTTTCGCCTGGATCCTGCGTGACGTGATGCACTATCGCCGCGACGTGGTGATGGTCAACATCGCCAGGTCTTTCCCCGACAAGAAATACAAGGAACTGAAAGCCATCTCGGACGGCTTCTACAAGCATTTCGGTGAGATCGCCGCGGAGGCCATCTGGTTCGGCGGCTGCCGGAATTCCGAGAGGCTGAGGCGCTCCCGTCTCGTCGAGATGACCAATCCGGAACTCCTCGACAAGGTCTACGAAGGAGGCAGGGGAGTGGTCGTGCTGAACAGCCATTTCGGCAACTGGGAACTCACCGGCGGCATTCCTTACTACGACTACCGTCCGGATTTCAAGGGAACCTGCTATGAGATGAACGACGTCTTCGTGGTCTACAAGCCGTTGAAAAGCGAGGTCTGGAACGAGGTGATGCGGCTCAACCGCTGCGCCCCGGTGCTAAGGCGGGGCTACACGGGCTATGTAAGTTCCGGCGAGGTTCTCCGCCTGGCCTTGTCAAGGAAGAACCGGAAATCGATCTACCTCTTCCCGACCGACCAGTGCCCCTACAAGGGTTCGACCGCCAACGACGAGGTCGAGTTCATGCACCAGAGGACAAGGACGATGCTCGGAGGGGCTTCGATCGCCCACAAGTTCGGCTATGCCGTGCTGGCGATGTGCCTTGACCGTGAGTCGAGAGGCCACTACAATTGGACCTACAGGCTGATCTGCGAGGATGCGTCCTCGATGACCCCCCACGAGATAATGCAGGAATATTACGACATCCTGCAGCGGGATCTCGAGAGGCATCCTTCGAACTACCTCTGGTCGCACAAGAGATGGAAATAAAATTATGGAAATAAAATCAATGAATATGATGAAAAAGACATTCAAGATTTTGTCATTGCTCGCGCTGGCGGCGCTGTCTGCGCCGTCCTATGCGCAGGACTTGGTGGGAACGGTCTCTTACGCCCTGCCGCAGACCACCATCACGATGGAGGTGGAGGCTGTAAGGGCATATTTCTACGCCGGCCCTTACGCCAAATACGCTGAGAAGTACCTCGGCGTGCAGGCCCGCCAGGCCGACCAGACCACCTGCACCCTGAAAGAGGTCAGGATGACCCCTTACATAGAGGCTGACCAGAATTTCCGCTACTATGTCAATCCGGACAAGGCCTCGTCCTCATTCCTTTCACTCACGGCCCAGGGGCTGATAGCCGTCAACGACGGCAATTTCGGCGAGGGTTCGCAGTGGAGGTTCGCCGCCGCTTCCGGCGCTGACTTCAACGACAAGGGTGTCACCTCGAACCTGACTTCCGAATCGGCCACCCTGTACAAGGAGGTCAAGGAGGACGCTTCGTTCAACCGTGTCGCCGTGCAGCAGAGTATGGTTGTGCGCAAGTCTTTGGAACAGAGGGCTAAGGAAGCCGCCGACATGATATTCAATCTCCGTCAGAAGAGGGTGGAGATCGTAACGGGCGACACCGATGCCACCTACAGCGGTGAGGCTATGGGAGCGGCTCTCGCCGAGATCGAAGCTCTTGAGAAGGAATATATGTCGATGTTCATCGGCTACAGCGAGTACCAGACCCAGAAGATGAAATGCGACGTGATCCCGGAGAAGGACAGGAAAACGCAGAACTATGTGGCTTTCAGAATCTCCGACACCGACGGCATCGTTCCTGCCGACAATGTGTCCGGCAAGCCTTATCTGCTTGAGATCACTTACCAGCCTATCGCGGAGGCCGAGGGCAAGGCCGCCCGCGCCGGCGGCAATGTGGCCGTGTACAGGATTCCGGCCATCTGCACCGTCTGCCTTTCCGACGGGGTGACCCGCCTCCTGCAGGACCGCGTGGCCGTCTACCAGCTCGGTGTCGAAAGCTATTTTCCTCTCGGAAAGTAAAAAATACTAATAACCCTTAAATCTTATAACTTTATGACAATTAAAGATTTACAACCGAAGGCCGTTTGGGAGAACTTCTACGGTCTGACAAGAATCCCTCGTCCGTCGAAGCACGAGGCGAAGGTTCAGGAATACCTTCTCAACTGGGGTAAAGAACACGGTGTGGATGTCAAGAGAGACGACACCGGCAACATAATCTTCAGCGCCCCTGCCACCCCTGGCTATGAGAACCGCAAGGGAGTGATCATGCAGGCGCACATGGACATGGTCCCTCAGAAGACCGCCGACACTAAGCACGATTTCCTCACCGACCCTATCGAGACCCAGATAGTAGGGGAGTGGGTAGGCGCCAAGGGCACGACCCTCGGGGCTGACGACGGCATCGGCGTGGCTCTCGCCCTCTCCGTTCTGCAGGACAAGACCCTCAAGCACGGCCCTCTGGAGGCTCTCATCACCTACGATGAAGAGACCGGAATGACCGGAGCGAACTCCCTCAAGGCCGGCATACTGAAGGGCGACATCCTTCTCAACCTCGACTCCGAGGAGGAAGGCGAGCTCTGCACCGGTTGCGCCGGCGGCATCGACGGCAGCGCCGATTTCAAGTACAGGACCTACAAGACCCAGGAAGGCTATGTCGGCTACAAACTGACCGTCAAAGGCCTGAACGGAGGCCACTCCGGAATGGACATCGCCCTGTTCAGAGGCAACGCCAACAAGGTGGTCTGCCGTATTCTCGAAGCCCTGCTCAGTGAATATGACGTCAAGGTGGCCTCCATTACCGGCGGCTCCCTGCGCAACGCCATTCCTTTCGAGGCCGAGGCCGAGATCCTCGTACCTTCAGCCGATTCCCGCAAGGTCAAGGCTCTGGTGGAGAAGAAGTTCGAGGAATCGAAGTTCGAGTACCAGCACTCGGACCCGAATATGATTCTCCTCTACGGGAAACAGACCAAGCCTGCCGCACGCTACATCAGCCCTAAGGTCATCTCCAAGGCTGTCAAGGCCATCCTCGCCTGCCCTCACGGCGTGCAGAGGATGAGCGACACCCTCCCGGGCCTCACCGAGACATCCACCAACATGGCCATCGTCCGCACTGAGAAAGGCCACCTCACCGTACATTCCCTGACCCGTTCCTCCATCGACTCCGCCAAGATGTATCTCGCCGACTCGATCCGCTTCGTGTTCGAACTCGCCGGAGCTGAATATTCAATGTCAGGTGCCTACAGCGGCTGGACTCCTAAACTCGGCACTCCGATGATCAAGGTCCTCGAGGACACCTACAAGAACCTCTTCGGACAGGACCTGAAGATCACCGCCACCCACGGAGGTCTCGAGTGCGCCATAATGGGAGCCAAGTACACGAACTGGGAGATGGTCTCCATCGGACCTACCATTGTGCATCCTCACTCACCGGACGAACGCGTGAAGATCGACTCCGTCGAGAAGATCTGGAAGTTCGTCACTGCCGTTCTCGAGAATATTCCTGAAAAGTAGCTGTGCTTACCTTGCGCCGCTTTGGAGGCGGACGGCCGTTTTCCGCGGCTCCGCTCCTCACTAAAGTTTGCGTAAGTGAATATTAATGACTATATTTGCAGTCCCTTTTGGTTGGCATACGTCCAGAAGGGACTGTATTTTATTTATTATTAAACAATTACACAAAATGTTAAAACAGTACGAGACCGTTTTCATCGCAACTCCCGTTTTGTCTGAACAGCAGATGAAGGAAGCGGTTGCAAAGTACACCAAGCTCATCGCTGACAACGGCGGCGAGGTTGTGTACGAAGAGGACTGGGGACTCCGTCAGCTGGCTTATCCTATCCAGCACAAGACCTCGGGATTCTACTATCTTATTCAGTTCCAGGCCGAGCCTGAGTTCATCGAAGTTCTTGAGACACAGTACTTCCGTGACGAAAGAATCATCAGGTTCCTCACCGTTTCCCTCGACAAGCACGCTGTGGCTTACGCTGAGAGAAGAAGGGAGAACAGGAAGAAGGCCGCCGCTGCCAAGGTTGAGGCCGCCGCAGCTGTAGAGGCTCCTGCCGAGGCTGTCGCTGAAGAGCCTAAGAAAGAAGAGAACGCTTAATCAAAGGAGGAAGAATTATGGCACAGAATGACTCACAGAACGCGGGTATCCGCTATCTCAATCCTCCGACAGTAGAGGTTAGAAAGAAGAAGTACTGCCGTTTCAAGAAGGCTGGTATCAAGTACATCGACTACAAGGATCCGGAGTTCCTCAAGAAGTTCCTCAACGAGCAGGGTAAGATCCTCCCTCGCCGTATCACCGGTACTTCCCTTAAATTCCAGAGGAAGGTCGCCCAGGCGGTCAAGAGGGCTCGTTCCCTCGCTTTGCTCCCTTATGTAACTGACCTTCTTAAATAATTAGGAGAGCGAGATTATGAAGATTATTTTGAAGAAAGAGGTAGCCAATCTCGGCGAGGCCGGAGATGTGGTTGAAGTAAAGGCCGGTTACGGTAGAAACTATCTTATCCCTCAGGGATTCGCCTGCTCCGCGACACAGTCTGCACTCAAGCAGCTCGAGGAGACCAAGCGTCAGAGGGCTCACAAAGAGGCTAAGCTCATCGCTGACGCCGAGGCTCTCGCGGCCAAGATCGCTGCGACACCTGTAAAGGTCGCCGTCAAGGTCAGCGAAAGCGGCAAGATCTACGGTTCTGTCACCACAGCCCAGGTCGAGGAGGCTCTCAAGGCCGCCGGTGTTGAGGTTGACAAGAAGAACATCACCCTCCTTGGTGACATCAAGACTCTTGGTGAGTACGAGGGTACCGTAAAGTGCTACAAGTCAGTCAAAGCCACTGTCAAAGTCACAGTCGAGGCCGAGGCTTAATCATAGTCGTTTCAAAAGAGAGGATGACCGGAAGGCCATCCTCTTTTTTTATATTCCTAAGTCTGCATATTCACAGACCGTATGTTCCGATGGTCCGTCGCGGAGATATTCCTGCACCTGCAGGATGTTTTGCTATTGTTCGTCTGACACCTGCGCCTTCTGCACCGCTTGTGCCTCCTGCGCCGCCGCTTCCCCCGTTCCGGCTGGGGCTGGGAGTGACTGTGACACGCCCCTGTAGATTTTGTAGCCTGTCGCCGCCATCAGGATGCTCATCAGCGGGCTGATGATGTTGAAGAAGCAGAACGGGAGGTAGGTGAGTGTCGGCACGCTGAGGATCGTCGCCTGGGTCATTCCGCAGCTGCTCCAAGGGAAGAGAGGGGAGGTGACGGTCGAGGAGTCCTCCACCGAGCGTGAAAGCAGCCGGCTCTCGTAGCCGCGTTCCCGGTAGATGTCGCGGTAGATGTCCGTCGTGAGGATGATCGAGAGGTACTGGTCCGAGATCATCCCGTTGAACACGAAGCCTGTGGTGACGGTCGAGGCCACAAGCCCCGTCCTGGATTTCGTCATCGGAAGTATCAGAGACGCAAGGTGATGCAGCATTCCGCTCGCCTTCATGCAGCCTCCGAAGCACATCGCGCAGATGATGAGGTAGACCGTGTTTAGCATTCCGAGCATGCCTCTGGAGGCGACGAGCTTGTCCACTTCTTCGACTCCTGTGTCGACCGACACTGAATCATAGATGGTTCTCACGACGCCGGTGAAAAGTGTGCCGGCGTGTCCCGTCTGGATGCCGAGCGCGTCCAGAGCCTCAGCCCCGATCTCCGTGATGATGTGGGGCTGGAGGATGATGGCCGAGACCGCTGCCAGAGCCATCGACAGCCCGAGCACGATGAGGGCCGGCATTTTCCTGGCGATCATGATGCCTGTGACTATCGGCACGATGAGGGTCCAAATCGAGATGTTGAACTTGGATGCGAGCGTCTGGGTGTAGACCGAAATCTGCGAGGAGTCGGCGCCGGTGTGCAGAAATCCAAGTACAAGGAATATGACGATGGTCAGCGTGAACGTGGGCACCGTGGTCAGCATCATATACTTGATGTGCTTGAACAGGGGCGTGCCGGAAAGTGATGAGGCCATCACGGTGGTGTCGGACAGAGGGGAGATCTTGTCGCCGAAATAGGCCCCCGAGATGATGGCTCCGGCGATCATCCCGTCGCTGAATCCCTGCGCCCTTCCGATGCCCATCAGCGCCACTCCAATCGTGGCGATCGTGGTCCACGAACTTCCGATCATCACCGAGATGAAGGCGCAGATCACACAGGCGGTCAGCAGGAATATCTTGGGAGAGATGATCTTGACTCCGTAGTAGATGAGCGACGGCACCGTCCCGCTCATCGTCCAGGTCCCCGAGATGCCTCCGATGAAGAACAGGATCACTATGGCTGTGGTCACGTCGCCGATGTTGCCCCGGATGGCGTCCTCGAAGTCCTGCCACGGTTTCTTGAACAGCCACATCGCCAGCCACACGCAGACACCTGACGCGAACAGCAGGGCCACCTGGCTCGCACCGAGGATCGCGTCGCTTCCGAAGAAGCTGACATTCAATGCCAGAAGGATTATCAGGATGACCATCGGCACAAGGGATATGCCGGTTTTTTTCAATGTCGCTTTCTTCATTTGCCAGTCCGTTTTCCTTCAAGTTTCCGTGACGGCGGAAACTCGAACAATTAAGATCGGCAAAATTACGAATTATATTCCTGAAATCTTGCTGCTTTGAGGTGTTTCTGCTTTTCCGAGGGAGGGGGGTAGACCGGTGTGTAACCAGATGAGGCTTCTGGCGGGGTAGACCGGTGTGTATTCCGAGATGGCTCGTGGCGGATAAGTGGCTGACACTGTGGGAGATGAACAAAGGTCTGGTCGTAGATTCACGACCAGACCTTTGCTGTTTTATTTGATTACCAATCGGTTGTCTGCCACGGTCTACCTATTGAATGATGCCGTCACCTCATCAATGAGGTCAATCTGCCTGATCGGCCGATTATCTGCAAACGTCAGCGTATCCGTGGAATTCCGTTGGTGACACTTTCATATTCATTCAAAAAAACGTTATATTTGTCAGAGACTCAATACAACATTCTATGGATAGGTTCCGCATTCTTTTGCTGGCTTTTGTCTTGTTGCTCGCCTGTGACAAGCAGCCGGCCACCATCGCTGTCACGGGAGTCACCCTTGACAAGTCTTTTCTTGAATTGGTTGAAGGGGATAAGGCGACTCTTGTCGCTTCCGTAAAGCCGGTGAACGCTTCCGACCAGAGTGTGACCTGGAGTTGCAGTGACAATTCTGTGGCTTTGGTCAGCGGTGGACAGGTGACGGCATTGAAGGCGGGAAGCGCCACGGTGACGGTCACTACCGTTGATGGTGGAAAGTCCGCCACCTGCAAGGTGACCGTTAAGGAAAAGACTTATGCTGTGGAATCGGTCGCTTTGGATCAGACTTCTTTGGAACTGACCGAGGGCGACAACGCCACATTGACGGCCACAATCTCGCCATCGAACGCCACGAACA